>JALNXV010000413.1 GCA_023230175.1 Candidatus Cloacimonadota bacterium | reverse complement strand
GCCACCAACTCCATAAGCAGCCCTCATAGCAGAGGCAGCAGAATCTACCAAAGTCAAGCCAACTACAAGAATCTGTAAGCCTCCCCCGGCACTACTCGTAGCTAAAAAAGTAACATCCTCTTGTAAAGCCAAATCGTCACTATTGTCAGATAAAATACTTATATTATGTTTTACTTCTAAGTTCTTGATTGAGTTTTTTATCCCGACTTTTACATCCTCGAATGGCTTCTCTACTGTAGTTGGCGACATTTCAATACCAACTAAATTATATTTAGTATTATCTCGTTTAAGCAGTAATGCCTTTGTGGTTGTACTACCAATGTCAATAATTAAGGTGTATTTTTTAATCGCTTTCATTTGTCCTCATAACTACTTTAATAATCATTAAGATATATTCCATAATACCAAATAATTACACCTGTAAGATTATCACACTCCTATTTTAAAAAAATCATTTTCCCTACAGAACTGTAATGATCTGTTTTCAATCTATAAAAATATAATCCTGACCCTACTAATTGATTATCATCATCTGTACCATTCCACGAAATGACATTTTCTCCAACTTTCTTCAATCCTTTATCTAGTGTTTTAACCTTTTGTCCCTTAATATTATATATCTCTATCTCAATCATACTGTCTGATCTCAAATAAAACTTTATACCTACAATGAAATTAAATGGATTTGGATATACACTATGCTGAATTATGATAGCAGGAATTTCATAATTATTGTTATCTTTGGAATTATCAAGATTTACTATTGCATAATCAACTTGACCGGCAATCAATACTTTATTAAGTATTTCTCCGGACTTAGTATTAAAAGTTTCAATAATTGGATTAATTTTTGATACAATACCGTTTGGATATAAAGCTTTAAATGCCAAAGGAATACCTTCATATCCTTGAGAATATATAAGTATTTGTACGGGAAATCCATCAACCTTAGTAGCACCAATACAGGTTTCATTAGCAAAAACTGCAATTTCTAAGCAATCCTCAGGATTTTCTGATAAACTGATAATATCAATTGCTTCATATTTCATTTTTCGCTCATAATCAAAATACTCAGATTTTTTGTTTAATTTACTAAAACTCATTTGAGATTCTCTTGAATCATTCCATTTAAAATTTGTGATTGGGGTAGCGTTTTCTTTAAGTTCAATTATATAAGTTTTACCAAATTCCATTGGACGATTAGCATTTAAACCATTGTAAACAGGAACACCAAAAACGTTTTTAGACTCCGGAATATGATGATAAGTATCAAAATATGTCCAATTATCTGCATATACTCTTCTAATCCTATCAAAATATTCTCCTAAAGCACTTTGTAATGTCTGACCACTTGTAAAATTATAAGTAACCCAATACTGATTTACTTGAAAATCAAGATTATCAACTTGATTATATGGTAAAAACGTTTCAGTATATGCTTCTATTGGTACTAATTTTCCTTTTACGGAAAAAAAGTTAAAACTCTCAGAGAGATTACCTTTTTTATTAGTTTTTAATTTAATTCCTAAGTTTGAATTTACTTCCTTATTAAAAGAATCATCCCAAGTCCAAGAACGCTCATTATAATCATAATATGAAACGCCATTTTGAGTTTCTACTCTATCAACAAAATAATTTTCAGTGTTTAAAGAGTTATTATTAATATATGTATCACATATGTGATCTTTTATTGAAACTTTAAATTTATCTTGTATTAAAGGTAAACCATACCAATACCATGTTTCTTTATCGCAAAGCCTAATCATTGTTATTTCTTTATCTAAGGCAGTAAAGCCCTTAAAAAATATTGGGTCCCCATATCCGGGGATATAGAGTAAAGTTCTATTTTCTAAGTCAAATATTTCATATTGTGAAAAATCAGATAAATATTGCTCTGCATTATAATAATTATGATTTCTTGATGACACTATGGCAATATTTCTTTCTTTTGCATAATAAAACCTCAAGGGATGATAACTATTTTTATATGTATAGAGATCATAACCATCCGTTAGAATAAAGTTATGTTGATTATTGCTGGAATATGTCCCATTTTGCTGAAATGATAGAGAATTTAATGCTGTATTTATTCCTCTCAAAATATCAAATCCTTGTAACCTTATGTGTATTAAAAGATAGGTAAAATAAACTGATGAATCTAGTTTTGAATGAGGTGAAGCTCCGGTATGGTAAATAGAATCTAATTCTGTATCTTCATTTAACATCTCAATATTATCATTTATAAATGCATGCATTTCTGTTAAATGAACACTCCTTATTGTTCCATTATGCATAAAACTATAACTTCTGCCGTTATACCTGTAAACAAAAGGATGTGGGTTTGGTAATGACGCTCCTGCTGAAGTAGCATATCTTTTATGGGCAAATACTGTTCTCATTTCTCCATATCTTATTGTATGCCCTAAGACTGACAAATCTGCAAAATTAGGATCATAATTTACTGAATCTTGAGTAGCATTCTCCATATAATGAGCAAAACGTCTATCACTTTCAATTATCCCAGAACTACTTACAATCGTGCCAAAACGAGTGTTAGGATTTTGATGCAGATAAAAAACCATACCAAAACCATTTCGCTCTTGAGAATAACCATAATTATAAAAACCTAATGATCGAAAATACTTAAACAATATATCAATATCTTGCCCATCATTCATACTTGTAGATAAATTATAACCATTTAAACCTTTTATTGCAACCATTTCACACGAAAATATTCCCGGAACACTTATCATATATATTAAAATTAATGATATTATTTTTCCTATGTATTCGATTCTACAATTTATCATCATTCTACAAATTCCTCCTGAATAATATAACAAAAAATCATCATTAATTACTCATCTGCTTTTATTACAATAACCTAAATCTATATCATTAAAAATATTATTAATTCTTTTTAATTTATAACCAATTGTCAAGAAAAAAAAATAAAATTTTACCATAAACGCAACTCGTAATACATTAAAACACAGGTATCTTTATCATTGCGATGAACTTACGAAGAAGATATCTAAAATCTTAGCCACGGATTTCAGAGGCTGTCTCAAAATTAATGTTGTGCGAGCATCCCTGCTTGCACTCAAAACCATAAGTGATAGATATTCAATATTTTACACAACTACAAGCTGGAAGCTTGTAGAACATTTCTGCATTTTGGGACAGGCTCTTCAATCCGTGGAATAAATGACTGTCTCCAAATATCTCCCTATCAGTGAGTTAAGTCGCTAATAAGAGAATGAATA
>JALNXV010000412.1 GCA_023230175.1 Candidatus Cloacimonadota bacterium | reverse complement strand
TGGTCTATTTGATAACATTAAGACATCATTTGAGCTCGGCTGCAATGTCCGGGAACAGCTGAAGAGAACGCTTGAGAATTCCATGGATATGGGCGATTGCCACCCCGTAGTTGGTGATGGGCTTGCCTTCGTCCAGAGCATGGCGGATCCTTGATTTCATCTCGCGTTCGCTCAGCATGCAGGCTCCGCAATGGACTACCATTGCATACTTTGACAGGTCATCGGGAAACTCTGTTCCTGAAGAATACTCAAATTGAAGACTCTTTTTTGTGTAATTCTGAATCCAAGTGGGAAGCTTGACTGTTCCGATGTCCTGGCACTGGCGGTGATGGGTGCAGCCTTCGCTTATCAGGACTGTATCGCCGTCTTCGAGCCTGTCCAGCATCGCCGCCCCTTGTACTTCTGTCTTCAGATCGCCCTTGTAGCGTGCGAACAGGATAGAGAAAGAAGTCAGCGGGATGTCATCAGGGACAATCTTGCTCACTACGCCGAAAGCCTGAGAGTCTGTGATGACCATCCGTGGCTTCTTCCCAAGTGATTCAAGAGTCTTGGCCAATTCCTTTTCCCTTGAAACTACAGCTATCGCACCGCATTCCAGAAGCTCGCGGATTACCTGCTGCTGGGGCAGGATCAGACGTCCTTTGGGAGCGGATGAATCGATTGGAACAACAAGAACCACAAGATCATTCTCAGACACAAGGTCGGCGACTATCTGGCGTGTATTCTCGGCTTCAGAAAACAGCGTTCCGATCAGATTGCGAAGCTCATTGATGTTTGCCTTGGTCTTTGCGCTTACGTAGATTGTGTTTCCATCTGTATTTGGAACAGAGGGAAGAAGATCTGCCTTGTTATAGGCGATGATATAGCGGATTTCTTTCTTGCGAAACAGATCGATCAGCATCTGATCGTCCGGCTGGAGCCCTGAGACGGCATCGACAACGAGAATTGCAATGTCTGCCTGATTCAGGACCTTGAGTGCACGCTTTACACGCATCTGGCCCAATTCGCCTTCATCATCGATGCCCGGGGTGTCGATGATCACCACTGGTCCGATCGGCAGCAGCTCCATCGTCTTACGAACAGGATCCGTTGTAGTTCCCTTCACATCGGAGACCAGGGACAGGTCCTGAGACGTGACTGCATTGACTACGCTTGATTTTCCAGCATTCCTCATTCCGAAGAATGCGATATGAACTCTCTCAGCGGAGATTTTATCATTGATTTCCATAGAAAGCCTCCATGGCTGTCTATGTTATATCCCACAGAAGGGCAGCCCTTCAACAAAGCATCGGAGAAAATGTGATTCTGTCACCTTCAAATCTTTTTTCTGGTTGTGCTTGCCCTGACAATTAGATTGGATTGCAGCTTCGAGCATTCATTTCCTTCGGTTCTTGGCAGATCGATCATCGATCGCAGAAGTCCGATTCCCATGAAGCCCATCTGCTGCAGCGGTTGCTCGAAGGTGGATATAGGGATTGGCCAGAAAGAACTGAAATCACGGTTGTCGAAGCCAAGAATAAGAACGTCATCCGGCACTTTGCGCCCCGATTCGGTTACTGCTGTTATTGCACCGGCGGCAATATAGTCGTTTGAGCAGAATATTCCATCAATGCGGGCAGACTTCTCAAGCAGCTGCTTTGCCGCCTCATAGCCATGCTCGAAGCTGTATGCTCCATCAAGGCAGAATGATGATGGCATTGCAATTCCAAGTTCATCAAGCCGTGCCATGAAGCCTTTGTTGCGCTGGACTGCCGAATCTCTGTCCAGCGGGCCGGAGATGATTGCCGGATAGCGCATTCCTGAAGAGATGAGATGATCGGCAGCCTGACGGCCTCCGGCGTAGTTGTCAGGAACGATGGATGGAATGTTCTCCATTTCCTTGTTTATCGAAACGACTGGAATATCATGCCGTGAGAATGATCCGACCAAGCGGCTGTCCACAGTGAGATGGTGGCAGAATAGAAGGCCATCGACATCATAGGCTCTGAAGAAGTCATATGCGGCATCAAGATTGCAATCCAGCTCTGCACCGGATGCGAACAGAAGGGATTTGCCGCTGCCTGCCAGGCCTTTTTCGATTCCTCGAACTATCTGGTTTGCAAAGCTCTCTGTTATATCCACGGCATAGCAGCCGATGATTCCCGATTTTCCGCTGCGAAGGTTGCT
Source organism: Candidatus Cloacimonadota bacterium (assembly GCA_023230175.1). GTDB lineage: Bacteria > Cloacimonadota > Cloacimonadia > Cloacimonadales > WRIO01 > JALNXV01. The sequence continues at coordinate 1,105 of JALNXV010000412.1, read as the reverse complement.
TGCACTGCGGCTTGCAACATACCCGAGACTGCTTATTGCTTCATTGACCTTCTGCTTCGTGTCGCTGCTGACAGGCCGCTTGCCGTTTAGGGCATGGGTAACCGTGGAAGGTGATACCCCAGCCAGTTTTGCTACATCAAGAATTGTTGCAGATGCCATATCCCAAACCTCTTCGGCTATGATAGCACATACTCGCCTGAGAATGGTAGCTTAGTTTCCTGTTTTGATATCTCAACTTTGATTTCCTGCTTTCCATTCTCGAAAGCAAAGCCCTTTGGAAGCCTTGCTGTAACAGTCCGCCCTTCCTGCTTGAATTCACCTTGCGCCAATCTGAATGAAACGCTTGAGCGATTGAGCGTTACATCTATCAAAGTGTATTCAAGGCTTGAGAGAACCGAAGATCCATCATCTTCGAAGTAGCGATAGCTGCACTGCTGTTCGCCTGGTGTGAGAACAAAGTGAAGAGACTTGAAATGGCCTGTTGTCAGACTTGCACAGTCATCGCTTTCAGGTATCACTGAAGGAGATCTGAACAAGTACCTTGACTGTCCAAGCGGTGTGTCTATGATGCTCCTGCTTCCACCACAGATCAGTGAATTCTTCTTCGGATCAAACCACTTCGTGCCAGAGGGAAGATATACTGCTTGTTCTATTTTTCCACTTTCAACAGGGAAAACGCTGATTACTGAAGGCCCGCACTGGAAAGCAGTGCTGTCTGTTGGAATGTTCTTGTCTGAAGGATATTCAAGAGCAAGGATCCTGTTCATCGGCTTGCCTGTTGCCGCTGCTTCATAGGCTGCGGTGTAGATGTACGGCATGAAGCGGTAATGCTCGACGATCAGGCTTCTGATAGATTCAAGATACTCAGGATAGGTCCATGGTTCGGTTGGCCTGTCATCCTCTCTCCATGAGTGGATGACGAAACGCGGCTGGAATACTGCGCTTTCGCAGCTTCGCACAAGAAGCTCTGCTGATGGACGGTCTCCGAAGAATCCGCCTAGGTCGTTGCCCATGAAAGGCAATCCTGACAGACCAAGTGAAAGGTCCTGATACTGGTTGTACTTGAGCGTTCTCCATGTTGAGGTATTGTCCCCAGTCCATGTGC
>JALNXV010000411.1 GCA_023230175.1 Candidatus Cloacimonadota bacterium | reverse complement strand
TATCGGCGGCGCAGGGGTTGGTCTCCCATAAGAAGATCTCGTCCGCGTCGGAGAGGCCGTCGCCGTCGGTATCGGCCGAGAGCGGATCGGTCCTGTAGCCCTGCTCGTCGAAGTTCGAGAGGCCGTCACCGTCCGGGTCGTCGTCCGTCCCGGCAGCGACGACGACGGGATTGCCGTCCCCCATGCCGGTCGTCAGCAACGCCGGTGCCGACTGGGAAGATCCGCCGGGAATGACGCCCAATTTCATCAGTTCGAAATAATCGGTCAGTCCGTCAAGGTCGGTATCGACAGCAAAGGGATCCGCCCCGATCTTCACCTTCGCAAAGACCGGCAGGTTTCCGTCAAAGATCTCGTAACCGTCAACGATCCCGTTGCCCGCTTCACTCTCGTCGGTAAAGGCACAGTCGGAATCGGGGTTCAGGGGGTTAAAGCCGAGGGCCCGCTCGTCGTCACCCCAGAGATGGTCTCCGTCAAGCAGAATCTCTTTGGAATAAGCAATGCCATTCTCGGTGACGTAGAGCGAAATAGTATTCGTTTCTGCAAGGTCGAGTTCGACACTGAAGTTGTAATTGGATACCGGGACTGTAAGATCGTTGCCGTTATGATCGATCTGGACCGTGTCGGCATCCGTGTTTAAAAGATGGCCCATGAGGATTATTGTTTCATTCTTATAGACATCCTCAAGAGGTGACAGGATCTCTATTTCAGGCAGGCCCTTCAGGAGATTGTCATCGATTGTCGTGTCCTCCTTGACAAAAACCCAAGCGCCATCCCCAGGAGCAAGTTCATGAGATTCCACGTACTGCCCATTTATGAGTCTAAGAGAGGGACATTGCGAATCCTGGTTCGGGATCTTCGACAGATCGAGCGGATAGTTTGTTCGATATCCTCCGATCATATTCCAGCCAGTTTTTAGATGTTTTGTCCGGCCCTGAACTTTCGAACCCTGGAGTTCTATCGACAGTAGGTCCTCAGTATAAACGAAATAGCCGGTCAAAGGCTCGATCGTTTCTGCCGATACGAACTGTTGACCGTCCCAAAACTGAACAGGTACTTCGTCCAGTGTTTCAATCTGGCCGAACACGCTTCTTACCGAGTTATTATCCAGAATCAGAGGGATTGAAATTAGATTCCACCCGGCATCAAGGTTTAGGTTGAATGTAATATCTTCGGAGTTCTGGTTACTCACTAACATCTCTGCAAGACCCGGCTGTACGGTTACCAGCACCAGGGCAACTATAATGAACAAACAAGTGGCCTTCCTTCTCACGGACATGGTTTCCCTCGATTGGGTTTTAGTGAAAGGCTCCGCTTACACAATTCGGAGCCTGTAAATGCTTATATAGTCCGTATTGCTTATCAAATCAAAATGTCAGTTAGATATATAAACATTATTATTGGGATGCATGTAAACTATTTATACTCGGATTAACACCAGAATAGATATCGGCTAATGGAGTGACTCGATGGAGAAAGACAACCGGATACTTTTGAGTTTGAGGCAGACTTGCCTGCTACTGCTGATCAGCATGACCATCCTGCCTGCGGCGGCATCGGCAGATTGGACCGCAGAGATCACCTCGGGGGATCAACTCGAGCCGGTATATTTCGGCTATACTGATTTTATTTACGATGATCAGATCACTTTAAACGATGAGTACGTCGCAGCACCGCAGATGAACAAAACGATAATGCGACTGGACGATCTCTTCTCTAAGAACATAAAAAGTCAGAATCTGGTCTGGAAATTCTCAATCTCGACCCCACCCGGAAGGGGAACGGAGATCGCGTGGAATGTGTCCTCGGTTCCTTCAAACGTGTGTTCAGTGACACTTCTGATAAACGGTACCATGGTTGAGATGCGAGACGCTTCTGCATATCGCCTGCCTCCAGGATATTATACCGGCCAGATCGTCGTCAGGTACGAACCTTCGATCCTCTATGTCGATGGGTCCAGCGGCGCAAACTATACTACCATCCAGGACGCGGTGGATGCTGCATTTAAGGGTGACATCATCATCGTCATGGATGGGGTGTATAACGAGACGGTACGTGTCACGAAAGGTGTAACTATCGTCTCGGAAAACGGTGCCCAAAATACAGCCCTTCATGCCTATGTGCCTCCCCCTGAGCCCGGCACGGTGACGGTAGGGGAGAAAAAGATCGGTTTTGAAATCTCAGCGAATAATGTCACAATCAAGGGTTTTCAAGTGTACGATGCACGAGGTACTAACGTTGAAGGCATGTATGGAGGTATCATCGGCTTGGGTGATTATTGCACTATTTCTGACAATATCGTTAGGAACAATGCAGGTGGAATATCAGTTAGGGGCTATGGCCTGCAAATAACCAACAACACTGTCACTTCAAACACAGCTTATGGAATTACGGTGAGTGGCTCAGGCATAGTCAAAAACAATACCATCAGCGAGAACGTTGGAAACGGGCTATCTATCAGCGGGTTATCCTACAGTTTCATAGAAGGCAACAGAATTTCCTGGAATAGCAAAGGCATCTTCCTTGCCTCGGGTATGAATCAGATTGCCGGAAACACCATCGAAAATAACACGTATGGACTATTTTTCCAGGGGTCTACGAGTTCCGATTTCATTTATACGAACAACATCCTGAATAACAATAGACAGGTCTACATGAATAGCCCAAGCCAGACCTTCGAGATCAGATTGTCTCCACCGATGAGCTACAGGTTCAATAATCGCGATTGGCCTCCAGCAACATTAGGAAATTACTGGGGTCGCGGGACTGCATCAGGTTCTAACGGGGTTGGTACTCGGGCATATACGATACCATATCAATCTCGTCCATATGTCGTTGATAAATACCCGCTCGTGGGATATTGGGACAATGGCGTAATAGGTACGCCATAGCCGAGCACGATCATGAGTTTTATGGCAAAAACGTGATCGAACAGACGATTGACCAGAAAATTTCCTTTTTCGCCCCTCCGTAAAGTCGTCCATAGAGGGTAACGATCCATTCAGATGCCTTTCCAGTCAGAATGGTACAACCAACCACATGTTACGGAGTGCGGATTCCTTTAACCAAGAGAACCGCTACACTCTCTCCGTGAGCCCGAGCCGCCGGAGTGCTCCGGCGGCCGCACCCATTCCGCCGTCCAGGTAGACGGCGCCGACGAGCGCCTCCAGGCACTCGGCGAGGACCCGGCCGGAGGTCCAGACCGCCTGGGCGGCCTCCCCTTTTCCCCAGCGGACGTAGTCGGCGAGGTCGAGGTCTTCCGCGAGCCCGCGGAGCC
>JALNXV010000410.1 GCA_023230175.1 Candidatus Cloacimonadota bacterium | reverse complement strand
AGATAGGGACGGATTTATAACCGAAACTGGATTTGTGAAATTAAGCGAAAATGGATTTTCGAAGAAGGCTCCTGCTGGTTTTTTGGGCATAAATATAATGAGATTTCAGCAATTTGTTAATCAAGCCAATAAAGAGTCTAAATAACTAATCAGACTCTTTATATCTCCAGATAAAACCATAAGCATATTTTTGTCTACCTTTGCAACATCTCATTATGCCACTATGTAAACAATTTAATTTTCTAGATGCCATTCTTATCGAGCAATGCTCTTGTATAAAGTTCATATTCATATCATATTGAATAACTGCTCTATTATGCTTAATATTTATTCCTAATAATTTATTAGTATGTTCTTTGTGATTATTTTCATCCCATGTTACAAGTCTAATATTATCTATACTATATCCCTTATCATTTTCTAATCTATCAGCAGATGGTCTTAATTTAGTGTCATAATTACTATTTACCCAATTATTATATAAGTCTATAAAATTATCATGTGATTTAATCCAATTAGTAAATTCTAAAAGGTTATAAGTAGGCGAAGAGTGACCTCTTTTTTTAGATTTAGCAACTTGTGTTTCATATATATTTCTAATCATTCCATCTATTGTTTTTCTGTAAGCTTTTGTATTTATACAAAAACAAGTTTTACAAGTATATGATTTTCCATTTGTATTTCTTTTACTAGCAATAAACATTTCTAGTGGTTTAGTTTCGTTGCATTGTTTGCAAACTTGAAGTATTGACATTGAGGACTCCTACATCCATAAATTGATAGAAATGACAGGGATGTAGGATTGTTCTATCATCTCTATCAATTCATAACTAAGTAATTATACTACAATTAATATAAAAATAAAATAAGTATAGTTAGTCAAAATCTTAAGGAATTAATGTAATGCGTTTTCAAAACTTTGTAAATCAAGCAAATAGGGATATTGAATAACTTTAGCTTTGTATTATAGTTGATTTAAATTCATTTAAGAATCTTGGATGTTTGAGTTTTTTAATTAAAGATGATTCAATTTGTCTTACTCTTTCTTTATTGGTAGATAAAATAATAGATATATCTAAATTACTTACGCAGTTAATTTTATTTATAAATACCTTATATTCCCTATCGTTAATACCTTTTTCTATTTTATGTAAATAATTAACCATATCAAGTAAAATAATTCCTTTTTCTTTATATTCAAATTCTAAATAAATAATATTATTAGAAATTAATATTTGTTTTGCTCTTTTAGTTATATACTTGTAGGGTTTTTCTACCTTTGATAAATATAATATAAAATCAAAAGCTTCTCTTTCTGTTTTTTGATTATTATAATTATGTCTATTTAAAAATTCTATATTTGTCATTTAAACTCCTTTGTTTTTCTATTCCAACTATACCCAAACCAAAACCACAAATCAACTATTTAGCTATAATATACAAATAAATTTAAAACCATATAACAAAAGGTAACAAATGATTAATAAAATATACACAGCATTTCTACAAAAGATAAACACAGTAACACCAAAGATAGATTCAGTCTATGAGAACAAAGCATGTAATCCCATCAATGATGTACCATTTCAAGAGCTTTATATATTGCCCTCAGACAATACATCTGAATATATAAATGAAACTACTTATAATATGGAGGGTTTATTTCAAATCTCTTTAAACTATCCTATAAATCAAGGAAGAACTCCTGCAACAGATAGAGTTAATTTGTATATGGACCTATTCCCAAAAAACACTAAATTAACTTATGATGGATTGTTAATTAGACAAGTAGGTATTCCACAAATTGCGAACCTTGGAGTAGTGGGTGATAGATATAAAATTGTCTTAAGAGTGCAGTTTTTGGCTGTGATATAATAATACTTTATTAAATTTAATACAAAGGTATAACATGGCAAATGGAATTGATTCAAGTGGTACAGATTTTTATTTAGTGCCTACGACAACAACTGCGACAACAATTGCAGAATGCGACACGGCTATTGCAACGGGTAAGAGAATTGTTACTTTAAAATCTTTCGGAGATATTGGTTCAACAAGAGCAGTAACAGAGGATAAATTTATATCTAATGATGAACCTCAAAAGTCTATGGGTTCTAAATCTTTTGGAAATGTAGCAGTAGAATGTTTGTTTAATCCACTAGATACGGAAGGTCAAACAGACTTAACTACAATGTATGAAGACAAAACAGCTAGAATGTTGCTTATAGCAAATACAGACGGTACTTATACTAAGCTTATCGTTAAATGTTCTTCGGTAATGAAAACTTATGCAACTGATACTTTTGTAGCTTATAAAGCAACAATTGAAATAAACAGTGAAAAAGTAGAAATTATCGCTTAACTCTTCAAGGCTAGTGTAAAATCTAGCCTTTTTATGATATAATCTTTAAAAAAATTAAGGATTATTATGAAACTATCTCAAATCAATTACGATTATGAAACACCAAAAGAATTTAAAGTTGTCAATCCAAAGAATAAAGATGAGTTTGGATTTATTTCTTTATACTCTACAGAATCAGAACCTTTTATAAATGCTCAAATCCAACTACACAGAGATACAATTGAAACAATTAAAAACAAGGGTAAATCACCTACAAAAAAAGAAGTTGAAAAAGTATTAATTAAATCACTAATTGCTGGTTATAATGGTTGGGAAGATGAAGATGGAAAAGAATTAGAGTTTAACGATGAAAATACCGAACTATTATTAAACAATCAATTTATCATCAAGTTTATCAATAAAGCTACAGCCGATATGGGAAACTTTTTAGGGAAGTAAGCGATAACTTACTCCTATTTGTTAATCAATTAGCTTTTTATCGAACTGCACCTGACCCTGACTTTAAAGAACGGGATAGGTTTAGTCGGTATGAGTATAATAATAAATTTGGAGTTAAAGCTGAATTCCCTGCATTAAATGGGGCTGAATATTTATTAACACATTTAGAAAATTTAGGGTATTGCAGTAGTAATGGAATGGGACAAACTCCTCTATCATTTACAGAGATATACGCTTATTTGAAATGTATGAAAGTTAATCTATACCCTAGCGAAATATTGCTAATTAGAAAAATGAGTGAACAGTATGTTTCTCAATCTCACAATACAGACCCTAAGGCAAAACCTCCCTATGTGGAATAAGATATAATATCTTTATAAAAATATAAAGGTATTATATGGAAAATATTGCTCAATTAGGAATAAAAGTAGATTCTAGTGGCATAAAACAAGCTACAAACGAACTATCTAAACTTACTAACCAATCAGGTAAAAC
>JALNXV010000409.1 GCA_023230175.1 Candidatus Cloacimonadota bacterium | reverse complement strand
CTTCTGCGTCCGACCAATTGGCCATCAGCTGACTGAGATCACTCTTCCCTTGAGTCTCTTGAGCTGTTATCTGCTTATCATAGGACAGCTGCCAGTTATTGAGGTAGTCATCATATGACTGTACATCCTGTTTGAGCGCAAGGCTTTCGGATGTCTTGGTGAAATCAACGAGTCCAGTTTCAGGATCTGTGTATTTCGCATAGGCTTCGATGTTCTGATTGGTGGTATTCAGATTGCTTTCCAGCTGTGGAATTGTATAATATTTCAGGGTATCAAATTGTTCTTGATAGGCTGTCAAGTCATCCTTTCTGCTTTCGTAATTCTGTATTTCTTCTTTCTCGTCATTCCAACCCGAATTGACCCATCCAAACAATGCAGCTCCCAACCCTAAAAGAGAAAAAATCAGCTCCATGTCATGCCTCCTTGATGCCGAATCTGATCATGACTGCAAGCAGGCACAGCGGCATCGGGTCGTCGCTTGTTATGTACAGCCTGCTCTCTTCGTCAGTGCTAGACGAGATAGATATCTTCCTGTCTCCTGTTACCAGCTGAGGAGCTGTGTTGAATACATAGCTTCCAGCAACTATCGGGAGGATGGGTATCATGTCATCCAGGGACTTTCCTACCTTGCCTCCAAGAGACTGATAGAGCCTGAGAGTGGCTTCCTGAATGTTCTTGCGGTTCATCTGTGAAGAGCCGTTGGCTGGAATCTCTCTGCGGACAGTCCTGAGCATCATCGTGTACTTGAAGCCCACGGTTATGCTGCTGAAAGATCTGTCGTAAATTGCTGTTCCAGTGGCGTCAAGCGTCTTGTCCGGAAGGACTGCATCATCTGCTACTGCTGATACAGACAGTCCTTCGAATCGCGGAATTGCAATCGTATTCGTCGGAGTGTCAAACGTCAGAGTTACTGAAGAGTCCAGGTAATTCCCGAAGCCTCTTTCCTCCGGAGATTCGGCATCTATCTTCTCCACTGTGAGAATTCCGGATCTATTGACCACTATCCAGAGCGAATCTGCGTTATCCTCGTCTCCCGGAAGGATTATGAGAGTCTCCGCCTTGGCTCCTGTTCCTCCAAGCTGGTGCATTGCCCATCCATTCGAGCCTGAGGACGGGTCGAAGCTGCAGCTCACGAGATTGCCGTTCTCTGTCACAATCCAGATCATCGACTGCTTGCCCTGCATGAGAGCCATTGTCTTGATTCCATCAAGAAGCATGTTGCCTGCGGTGCTTGAGATGATGGACTTCGTATAGCCATCGCTGTCTTCGCTGTATGACATAATGCAGATATGGTTGCCGCCGAAATCTGCATAGACGATGTAATTGTCCAGGGCAAGAGGAGGAATCGAAGAGCAGCCTCCCTGAAGCGTGATATCCATGTCGAATGTGGATGGGGTCGGAATGCTCCCATCGCTCATCCATATGCTCTTTCCTGCTCCTGCAAGCACGCGCTGCCCATTGATGAGCCACTTGATCCTTGAACCGTACATATCCGATTCCTGAAGATAGATCGCATGACTTGACAACACTACAGTTCCTCCGCTTGAATCAAGCTCGCTGAAAGTGAAGTCGGTGAACCTATCTCCAGTGGTCGCATCCGGTGTTCTTGAAGCGAATATCGCATTGGGCTCGTTGTCTGTTCCTGCAAGGTACCATCTTCCGCCCTTGAAGCACTGGCAAGTAGGATAGTCCCCTGAAGCGTTGAACAGGCGTCCTCCGGTGAATGTGCACTCTTCCAGAACGAACGGGGCTTCGCTTGCAGATCCCAGCCTGATGGTTGCTGGCTTGTGATTGCCATGAACAATGTACATGATGCCCTTGTTCATGGTTGTCCGGATCGTCGACAGCTCGCTTGATGCATAGGCCGAGACAATGGAGAAGTCTGCTGAATTGTACTGGACAAGTGTTCCGGAGTCTGTCCAGAACCTGATCAGCAGGTTTGTGAACTCGACAACGAAGCGTCCATGCGTGCCTGCGTCGAATGCAGCAAGAGCAGCTGTTGTGCTGCTCGGCAATGTTGCTAGGTATTTCGTTCCGTGTCTCTTGTAGACGCATCCAAGCGGATTGGGTATTGCGTTCCGGCAGAGCTCCAGTCCCTTGTCATATCTCTCAAGGTCTGAGCGGCCAAGGAATACGGGAGAGACCTCTCCAGCTGAGAAATCAGAATTGTACAGGGTGTATGTGCTCATGTCTTGTCACCTCGCATCGGTGTTCCACGGTATGATCTCGTATGTCTTGGAATTGGGAACGTTGTCATTGGAATAGGCCATCGAATAGGCTGTGTTGTACTGATTCATGAGGCTTTCCAATAGAGTTGAATTGCTGGTAAGCGGAAGCGTCATGAGAACTGCGAGCTTGAGCATCACGAGATTGGCCAATACCGGCGGCATGTCGCTTGCCAGCGAAGGAAGCTGGCTGTATATGATCGTGATGTCTTCCGAGGCGGTGACGATTCCGCCCTTCTCCGCTGTCCATGTTTCGGAGCAGATCACCTGTTCAAGCCTTGCGAAGTCTTCCGGGTACGGGTACATGTACTCGCCTGTCGGCTCAAGGTCTGCGCTGGGAGCTAGCTGAACGCGCTTGCGGGCGCACTTCCATGGGTGCTGCGAGTAAACATCGCTTACTGCTGCTGGCAAGAGCTGTGAAGCGATCCTCTGCGCTGTGGTGCCGTCCGTGAAGGATGTCAGCGACTCCACCCCGATGAGGGCTAGCGCCCTGTTGGCTATGTCTAGCCAGTGACTGTCATAGCTTAGATTGCTGTCGCTCATGGCTGCTCCTGCTGGTTGCCCTCAGGAAAAGAACCAGCCCGTCTATTGAGGGCGGGCGGGCTGGCATCGATTGCGAATCAGGCGGCGTCGTGTCCGCCGATCTCTATCCAGGCTGTCATGGTCTTGGCAGTGAAGGTGCCTGTAGAGGCTGGGATTGCTCCGACTCTCATGTACCTCCATGCTGTGTCAGACCGCGGGATCTGCATCTCGTAGACCTGGTTCTTGACTGGAGCCGACACTGTCGGTCCGGTCATGACCGTTGTCCATGAAGAGTTGTCCGCGGACACCTGAATCAATGGCTGATAGCCATCAGTTGAGGCGAACGCCGCTTCGGCTCTGAACTTCACCACTACGTCGGGAGAGTTGGCCTCGTCCCATTCCGCGTCGTGCGAAGCTCCGAAGTCGATGACATCGGCGCTGTAGACAGCTGTTGCCTTGGTAGCCAGAGACAGGCTTCCGAATTTCAATAATGCGTCTCTCATTTCATGCCTCCTATGAAACCACCTTCTCGGTGTCTGTAATCGCATCCAT
>JALNXV010000408.1 GCA_023230175.1 Candidatus Cloacimonadota bacterium | reverse complement strand
CTTTGCACCAGCTTCTCTGTTGCAATCAGCCAGGACCTGATTGAGGCAAAGAAGAGGGCTGCCGAGGAGGTTGAATCTTATGCCGCTACTGTGTTTGAAAGCACTCAGTTCAAGAATCTTGAAGATCTGGACAAAAAAGAGCATGCCAGTGAGGCTGTCAGGGCACTTGAGGATAAGCTTGGAGAAGCAAACAGCAAGCAGGACATAAGCTACATCCTTTGCTATGACATGGCTAATACCAAGAGCGTTGTTAAAGCACTGCTGACTTCGGTTCCTGCCGCCCCAGCAAAGCCTTCAAGGCCTGTGAAGAAGATTTCATCATTCCCGGCTATTGTGTTTGCCGAAGGCATTGATACAGGCAAGGACGTGGAAGATTTCATAGATTGTCTCAAGGGCGAGATGCTCGAGGCTATCCAGAATGGCAACCGAATAGAGGGGTAATGGTTCATGAACAGGAATAAGATAGAGACGTTTGCCAAAATGGCCAGGATACAGCTTCAGGAGCAAATAAGCTCCAAGATAGATCAGATTCAGTCCGGAGCCAACTCATTGGTCCAGATTGAGAATCCTGTTGCTGTGAAGTCACTCAACTGCTTGCTGGCAGAGAAGGGACAGAAGAAGCTCGTAGAAGAGTGTGCCTACATCTGGTTCAACAGGCTGTGTGCATTGCGTTTCATGGATGCTCACCGCTATAATCCTACTTTCGTTGTTACTCCGAAAGAAGGGAGAATGCTTCCAGAGATTCTCTCGGATGCTATGGCAGGCGTTATTGACGAGTCAGTCAACCCAAAGGACCGCATCAGAATTGATGATCTCCTTTCCGGTGCTCTTGAAAGCAGCAATGCCCAATCAGAGATCTATAGGATTCTTCTTGTTTCGAAGTGCAATGATTTAAGCAAATGCCTTCCTGGGCTCTTTGAGAAGATCGAGGACTATACAGATATTCTACTTCCAGACGATCTGCTGTCAACCGATTCCATTGTAATGAAAATGCTGTCTGCCTTAGATGATGAGAACTGTGAGTCAATTGAGGTGATCGGCTGGCTCTACCAGTACTACATCTCCGAGAGGAAAGATGAGGTAATGAAAAAGAAGACCATATCGAAAGAGGATATGGCTGCGGCTACTCAGCTCTTCACCCCGGACTGGATTGTCCGTTATCTGGTGGAGAACTCTATTGGAAGGCTTTGGATTCTCAACCATCCGGATTCGCATCTTGCCGAAAAGATGGAGTTCTATGTAAAGCCAGCTCAGCAAGAGGAAAGCTTTGTGAAGATCGAAGACCCTTCCGAGTTCAAGGTCTGTGATCCTTGCTGCGGTTCCGGCCACATGCTGGTCTATTCTTTTGATGTGCTGTTCGATATCTATGAGGAATTCGGTTATCCAGCGCAGGATGCTGTTGCCTCGATAATCAAGAACAACCTGTTTGGCATTGAACTTGATAGCCGCGCAGGGCAGCTGACCTATTTTGCATTGATGATGAAAGCCAGAGAGAAGGATAAGCGTTTCCTGACCAGGCAGATCAAGCCCAATGTATGCGTATTGGAAGCCATCAAGTTCTCTGATGAGGAGGTCAATGCCGCCACAAACCTGTTGAAGGAACCATCTCTGTCGATAATCAATCTTCTTAGGCAATTCGAGCATGCAGATGAGTTCGGTTCCTTGATAGTTCCTGCAATCAAGGACATCACTGAGATGAAGGGACACTTTGCAGATAACACTGAAGCCACTCTCTTTGATTCTGAACTGATTACGCGGATTGAAAAGGTGTTTGCCATGACAGAGTATCTGAGTCCTAGATACAACATTGTCATTACAAATCCTCCTTATCTTGGAAAGTTCGAGCAATCCATGAAGGATTTTGCACAGAAGAACTATCCGGATAGCAAAGCAGATGAGTTTGCCATGTTCATGGAGCGAGACTGGATGCTCTGTGTGAAGGGTGGCTATTCTGCAATGGTGAATATGCAGAGCTGGATGTTCCTATCCAGTTATGAAAAGCTTAGGAAGAAAGTACTATCAACCAAGACAATTCTCTCGATGATTCACATTGGTGCAAGAGGGTTTGATAGTATAAGTGGTGAGGTAGTGTCTACAACAGCATTCATTTCTAAATCATCCATAGTAAAAGACTTCAGGGGACAGTACTTCAGGATTGTTGATGGGCAAAGTGAGGCTGAAAAGCAAGAAAAATACTTGTATGCTGTTCAGAATCATGATGGCAAATGTTACTTTGAAGCTGATCAATCGAATTTTTGTAAAATTCCAGGAAGTCCTATCGCATACTGGGTTTCTGAGCGATTTGCTAATCTCTTTGCGGTCGGGACAATTGGTGATTGTTGTAAAACACGTGAGGGTTTGAGTCCTGCAGATAACGAAAGATTTCTAAGGTTATGGAGCGAAGTCGCAATTCAGAAAATAAATACAAAGTGGATTAAGTATCAGAAAGGTGGAGAATATCGTAAGTGGTACGGTAATAATTACTATTTGGTTAATTGGGAGAATGATGGATATGAGATCAAACATAACTTTGACACACAATCTGGAAGGTTAAGATCTCATAATTTGAACGGGGCTTTTGGCTATAGAGAAGGATTTTCATGGACAGCAATTTGCTCTTCAACTCCTTCTTTCCGGTATGTTCAACCAGGTTTTCTCTTTGATTCAGCGGGTTCTATGGGTTTTGTTGACAAATGGAAGCTCTATTACGTTATAGGTATCTTAAACTCATTAGTTGCAAAAAAAGCTTTTTTGTTTATTTCTCCGACCATGAAATTCATGCCTGGCCAAATTCTTCAAGTCCCATTTGATTTTAATGAAGATAAATTGGAGATTGTTAATAGACTAGTTGCAAATTGTATTTCATTGTGCAAAACTGATTGGGATTCTTTCGAAACCTCCTGGGACTTCAAGCGCCATCCTCTTGTTTGTAATAAGGCTTCTCGCATTGTCGATGCCTATGCAGAATGGGAATACGATTGCAATGAACGTTTCAATCAGCTTAAGGCAAATGAAGAAGAACTCAACCGAATCTTCATTGACATCTATGGATTGCAGGATGAGTTGACCCCTGAAGAATCAGATTCTGATGTGACTGTTCGCAAGGCTGACCTGAAACGTGATGTTCAGTCATTCATCTCCTATGCCGTTGGCTGCATGTTCGGACGCTATTCACTTGACTATGAAGGTCTGGCTTATGCTGGTGGTGACTGGGATTCTTCCAAGTACGCAACATTCCTACCTGATGAGGACAATGTGATACCAGTCCTGGATGATGAGTGGTTCTCTGATGATATCGTTTCC
>JALNXV010000407.1 GCA_023230175.1 Candidatus Cloacimonadota bacterium | reverse complement strand
TACCATACTTTGTACTTGTAGTAATATAAACGAATAAAACTGCAATAAGGATGAAAATGACACCACAATTGGGGAACGAGAGGAACTTGCCGTTTCCAAAATGAAATAGTTTGTCAAAACTGCCATTCTCAAGTCTGATCATTTTGAAAGTGTTACCACCAACTCCCTTCACGTCTACTGGAAGCCTGTTGCATGTATACTGTGCAATCGAACGCATAATCATCTGTGTTCCAAGAGTTACAATAAAAGCAGGAAGACGGAATTTTCCAATCATCACACCATTAATCAAACCAAGAAGAGTTCCCGAAATAAGGCAAAAGCAAAGAACAAGAAAAATACTATCTGTCAAATTGAAAACTATGCAAGCAAAGCTCGAAACGAAACTCAGCATTGCTCCAACTGAAAGATCGATATCACCAGTAATAATGACAAGCCCCATTCCAAGGCTTATGACTCCGATTACTGCTGAATGTCGAAGAATATTTGTTACTCCAGTCCAGGTCAAGCTTGTGCTGAAAAGAAAATAGACAATAAAAAGTGCTATAAAGATCAGAACAAAACTATACTGACTAATTGAGAACCCATTTTTCTTTTTTTTTGATAAATCAGACATTCTTTTTTTTCTCTCCGTTGTTTAAAACCGCATTAGTTGCGTACATCATCACTTTGTGCTCCGTGATGTCATCATGATTGAGAATTGCAGCAATTCGTCCAGAATAGAAAACCACACAGCGGTCCGCAAGCCTAATTACTTCAGGGATTTCCAAAGAATTGAAAATTATAGTCTTTCCTTGGGAAGCAAGATGAAGAATCAATTTATAAATTTCAGCTTTTGCACCAACATCAATTCCTTGCGTGGGATTGTCAAAAAGAAGAATATCTGCATCAGTATTCAGCCATCTGGCAAAAAATATTTTCTGCTGGTTTCCTCCACTCAAAGAGACAACAAGATCTTTTTCATCATTCGCTTTGATTCCAAGATTCTTTTTCATGGCATCATATCTAGTTTTTTCCTGTTTCGGGAAAATATTGAATTTTTGGCTTGAAAGAGAATGCTCTGATACGTACATATTCTCTATTATGGACATATCAGGAAGAACTGAGTTTTCCTTGCGGTTTGATGGAAGAAACCCTACCCCATGTTTCATCGAATTATGAATTGAATACTTTCCTGCTTTCTGTCCCTTTATATAAATACAGCCTTCGCTTGGAGGAATTTCGCCAAAAATGCATTGAAGCACTTCGCTTGCTCCTGAACCCTGAAGTCCAGTAAAAGCAACAATCTCTCCTTTCTTTATGTCAAGAAAAACATCATCAAAAGCTTTTGACGAAAGATTATCAATCTTCAAAACTGTATTACCCAGTGGTCTTTTTTCATAGTCAAAAGAATTTGCCAGGCTGCTTCCAACCATCTTAGCCGTAACTTGCTGAGGGGTAGTGTCTGAAATGAATCCAGATTCAATCATTTCGCCATTACGCAGGATAGTATACCGGTCCGCTATTTTGAATATTTCGGGCATTTTGTGAGATATAAACACAAAAGAACGCCCTTCTTTCTTCAAATCTTCAATCATCTGGAAAAGATGATCGATTTCTTCATTGCTCAATGCCGTAGTCGGCTCATCAAGAATAAGCAGATGAGCTTCAAAGAAAATGGCCTTTGCTATTTCAAGAGTCTGCTTGTCACTTGCACACAGAGAATCAACAGTTGCAGTTGGATCTATATTGACACCAAGTTTCTCAAATACCTCATTGCATTTCTCAATCATTTCATGCTTTTTAAGAGTACCTAGCTTGTTGGTCAATTCTTTGTTGAAAAAAATGTTCTCATAAACACGAAGATCATTGAAAAGATTCAATTCTTGATGAACAAATGCTATCCCCGCAGATTCACTCTTTGAGATAGAGCAATTCGTGATATCTTGGCCATTAAAGACAACCTTTCCTTCATTGCAACGATGAACTCCCGTAAGAATGTTCATAAGCGTTGACTTCCCGGCTCCATTTTCGCCAAGCAAAGCATGAACTTCGCCGCTTTCAACTTCCAGGTCAACCCCTTTGAGGACAGGAACACCTACAAATGATTTGCAGATATCTTTCATCAATAATAACATCTTTATAAACCCGTTTGCTTCTAAACAGGGTTACCGTATTTCTGCGATAACCCTGAATCCATATTGTCAATTGTCGGAAAACAATTCAGAATTACTCAAATGATGGGAAATTTGCAACATTCGCAGATGTAACAATCTGTGCAGACTGTGTATTGTCAAGTACAACACTCTTTCCATCAAAGTAATCAACAAGAGCCTGAACAGTATCCTGTATCATTGCTGGTGGATATGTGACTGACATGATTCCGCCGAAATACGGGGTTATGTCAGTATAGCTTGTTGATGTACCATCAAGAATGCTGTAAACAGCCTTTGCACCACCGCATCCAGTGATAAACGGATGATTTTCCAAGAAAGCCTTCTTTATGCTCTCATCAATTGCTGATCCTTCAAGAGCATCAAGCGGTCCAAGGATGTATCCATCATCCCAACCAGCCAAATACTTGGTCTTTGCATGAGAAGCATCAGACATATATGTTTCGAAGAACTGTTTGGCATTCGATTGAGACCACCCTAGCACTCCAGAGAATGTTACAGAGTCAAGACTCTTCCAAACTTTGCCAATCTTCTTTCCCGCATATTCATACTGTCCAAGGAGATACTTCTTGAAGCCATCTGTTCTGTCTGTTCCTGCCGATGAGTTATCACCTTCAAACACGACGCAGAGATCCCCTTCCTTCATTCCATTCTGAACAAGATAAGAAGCTGCAGCAGCACCGATTTCAACATTGTCATATTTAATGTTTGATACAGCATATGGCGCAATTGAAGGAATAATTCTATCCGCTTCGGTAAACGGAATCTTGGCATTCACAAGCTGAAGAATGGCATTCTCAACAGTTGAATCCTGCGGAAGCATTGCTACACCGACGGAACCATCGCCTTTATAGTTTGCCACAATGTCCTCAATCTGGGCAATTTGTTCCGTTGCACTGTTTGAAGTGAGATGAACTGCTTTGTATTTGCCGGCGGCATTGATTTCATCAACTTTTTCCTTAGCAAATACTCCGATTGCTCCTGTCCATCCATGATCTGGAGCTGGTGTCAGAACATAGATTGTCTTGACCGATGAAGCTTCTGCTGATCCCTGTGCAAAACACGGAATAGCAATCAGAACCATCAGTACCAACGCAATAACGATTTTTTTCATGGAATACTCCTCCCTTTTTTATTAATTACCGTTCAAACGG
>JALNXV010000406.1 GCA_023230175.1 Candidatus Cloacimonadota bacterium | reverse complement strand
TGCTCCTTCATCTCGATTGAGATTTTAAACGCTTTTTTCATATGTTTCTAGTTTAGTAACACATGGAGAAAGTGTCTAGTGTTTGGGGTACCTTCCAAATCTGATTGAAAAA
Source organism: Candidatus Cloacimonadota bacterium (assembly GCA_023230175.1). Lineage (GTDB taxonomy): Bacteria > Cloacimonadota > Cloacimonadia > Cloacimonadales > WRIO01 > JALNXV01. Next base: position 3,197 of record JALNXV010000406.1, on the reverse strand, counting down.
GGTCGTTATCCATATTATTTTAATAATTCAATCTTTATTCCTAAAACACCATATTCTTTTTCATCTTCTTCCGAATAATAACTTCTCATTTTTTCTAACGATAAAACTTTATTATTACTGCCAAAGTCGTATATATCAGAACTATCAAACAACGAATCAAAATCTGAATATCTCAATAAATTCATAACCTTAACATCTAGACCCCGCCCCGTCTTATTATTAATAAAACTTATAATATCGCCCGGCTCGATACTCTGTCTTTTAACATCATTAAGCCTCACTTCGATAGTTTTGTGCCCGTCCTTCATCAAATAAAAAGGCTCGTTATCTAAATGCATAACCATTTTATTTTTCAGGTTAGAGTCGCACGATGAACAGAATTGATCATATATATCATCGCCAGATTCGTCTAATACACTTATAGGGCTATCTAGATGTAAATGACCATAATTCCCGCATTTATCGCAATGATATTCAAAATCACTAGCCATATTAAGCGGCGTTAAATTTATTGGTTTTATCATATTTTCAAATTATTTAAGACTAAAACAATGTATTAATAAATTTTTTAATAGAATAATTAACTATTCTTTCAAACCATCGCGTTCTAGGCAGCTTTGTTTTTCCATCAATCTTATTTCTATCAATCATTTGCCCTTGAGTTGGGTCGACATCCCAACAAATAGTACTTTTATCATTTAAATCCATACTTAAGTACATCGGAATACCTTCATGTAAATACTTTGATCTTGCACTATAAATTCTTTTAAGATACGTATCTAATTCATTTTTTCTTATATAACAATGTTCCGCTTTTCTTTTTCCGCCCTTAAAAAATCCTACAGAATATTTTTTAATAAATTGTTTAAATCTTTTATTAATAGCTCTATTGTTCAGCCAGTTATATAATTCATTCTTTTCATTTTTTAAAAAAATATCTTTATTGGCTAGATTTTCTATTTTTTTATGTAAATTGTCTTTTCTATAATTTCCAGATGTAAGTAGGGCTTCTACAGATGAAACCATTTTTATAAAAAACAATTGATGATTAACGCCAACTTCTTTTATCGCCTCAGAATACCAATAGAACGATCTGATTAGGCTCTGATGATATTTTTGATCAATTTTTCTAATATCGTCCAAAAATGTCTTTAAATTTTCATTGGCCCAATTTTTACTTGAGTCAGAAGAAAACATTTCTTTATTAATAAGCTTGCCAAATGATTCACTTATTTTATGATTATTGAGTTTGTAGCTTGACCTCATCCTAGTATCAACTTCGGATATATCGCCAGATATTGTAGCTCTAAGATAAAATCTTGTCTGAAAATAAAAAGAAAATATTGCCAATAATTCGCCGATTATTCCATTAATAAAATAATATCCTTTTCTTGAGTAATTATTTTCTGAAAAATCTTGTTGTTTGTTTGGAAATTTGATTCTGACGATATAGGTATATAAACCGTCTTCATTCTTATCAAAATCATAAAATACACAATGCAAAAAATTACCGTATTCTAAAACACCCGGAATTCTTATTTCAGTACATATTTCATAATCTATATAGTGGCTTTTTCCATGATTATCAGCCTGGCAATCATCAAAGGCCAATACCCATTGCATTCTTTGATCACTTTTCATTTTTTATTAATAGTTTATTTGCATTAAAACATTTTAATTCCTAAAAAATAATTTAACATGTCGGCACCCATTTCTTTCGACATGTGAGGTATTGAAATTTTATCACTATCGTTTATTACACATTCTGGCAACCAATCAGGAATATTATGTTTAGAAATAAAGAATATATAAACAAAACCACCTATAAGAAAAATGTATTTAGTTCCGTCACTATTTTTTACTCTTATTGGTTGGCATATAAAGTCGGGGGATAGTTTATCTTTATTATTTAAATAAGTTGATATAAAACATGGATAATCCATTTGGTTACCAGGGTTACCACTCAATATCATTTTGCGAATATTTTCTTCATGTGGCCCGAGACTTATTTGACCATAAAATTTTCTGCTTGATATACTAGACCGCCATAACAATGACAATAAAAATAATTTAAATTTTTTATAATCAACACCTTTGACGCAAGTGCTTATAAGCCCGCTCTGATTCTTTTGATTTTGAAATTCGATGTTTTCTCCTTGATTGATTTTACCGCCATATAGAATCTTATTTGCATAAGTTTCATACTGACCTATTATCTTATTATCACATTCTTGGCATAATATATCAGATTCAAATTCCCCGGTATACTTTTTCTCGGATTTGGAATAATCTTCAATATTTATTAGGAAGAATTTGTTATCTTCATCACGAAGCCCTCTATGCATGAAATCCGGGATTATATGAGATTTTTTCAACAATTGTTTTTCTTCCAAACAAAGCTTACATATCATACTGTTTTTAAAATTTTAAAAACCCGCAAACAGATTTCAAATAAGATAATTTTTATTATTTCTTTGGCGATAAAATCTTACCATCCTTAATTTCATACCCTTCTTTAATCAAACGAATATGAACCTGCTTAAGTGCATTATAAAATCCGGCAAAATTTTCTATCTCTTTCTCAATGAATATATATTCTTTTTTCTTCATAATATAGATTACAGTACCTATTGGTATTATCTATTAGAAAACCACAATAATAAAATAAGAATTATAAAAAATGCTAAATATAAGAAAAAAGATTTTGTAAATATTTTGTAATGTTTTTTTATATCTTTCCAAGAAAATATTTTATTAAAACAAGTAATTTTAATAATAAAAACACACAAAGAAATGGCGACTAAAGCTAACACTGCTGGGGAATCCTTAAATAAACAAAACATCAAGAAAGCTGGGGCAATTGTTATCACTATCGGCCACCAACCAAAAAATACTTTTGATTTATCATTATATTGTTTTTCTATCTCAATTATTTTTTCTTCTCTGTCCTCTACTTGATATATAGAGGAATAAACCAACATCATGCCGAGGGGAAATAACGGATAAAAGATTATGAAGCTAAAAATTATAATAGGAAATGAAATATAATCATTACTACTGAGAGGAATAAGGGATAAATAATACTTTATTAACCAAATCCAAGCCCCGAGCAATGTAATAAATGCAAATGTCTTAAATTCCAAATTTTTATCAATAGAATCTTTCATATTTTTCATATTAATCTTGCAGTCTTTTCC
>JALNXV010000405.1 GCA_023230175.1 Candidatus Cloacimonadota bacterium | reverse complement strand
AAGCAAGGATGCTCGCACAACAAATCAAAGTGCAAGCAAGGATGCTCGCACAACAAATCAAAAGTGCAAACAAGATGTTCACACAAGAAAATGACCGGAGACCTCCAAGATGCTTTAAAGCATCTTGGAGGTCTCCGGTCATTTTCCAATTTCATAATGGATTAAATCATTTTAATAAAAACACTCAAAAAAAATAATTTTTTTAAAAATACTTGTAATAAAAAACTACTACAATTGTTTTAAAAGTATAAACCAAAGATAAAAGGAGAGTATTAATGATTGAACTTCAAAATCTTATTAAAGATTATGGGAGTTTAAGAGCAGTTGATACGATTAATTTTAAAATTAATGAAGGTGAGATATTGGGTTTTTTAGGACCAAATGGTGCCGGAAAATCAACAACCTTGAAGATGATTACCTGCTATTTAACTCCAACAGACGGAAATATTCAGATTGACAACTACAATGTTTATGAACATTCTAAAGAGATACGTAATATGATTGGATACCTTCCGGAGCACAACCCTCTCTATCTGGAAATGACAGTATATGATTATTTAAAGTTTGTAGCGGAAGTTAGACAAATCAGTGAAAATGACTTTAACAAAACTTTACGTGATACTATTAAGAAGTGCGGACTTACTGAAGTTATTTCAAGACCAATCAAAAATCTTTCTAAGGGTTATAGGCAAAGAGTAGGCATTGCTCAAGCAATTATTCATAATCCGAAAATTTTAATCCTTGATGAGCCCACTACAGGTTTAGACCCTAATCAAATAGCTGAGATACGTGAGCTTATCAAAGAATTAGGCAAAGAAAAAACCTTGATTATCTCAAGTCATATCCTACAAGAAGTACAAGCTGTCTGTGACAGAATAGTCATTATTAATAACGGAAAGATCGTTGGTCAAGGAACTACTGAAGAATTAAAAATGTCAAATCAACGCATCGCAAAACTCAACTTAGAACTCATAGCTCCGGAAACAGAGCTATATACCATCAAAGAATATCTTCCTCAGATTGATGTAAAAACCATTAAAGTTAATGGAGAAAATGTAAAATTAGAAATAAATTATCCTCAAGACAAAGATTATCGCAAAGATATTTTTAATTTCATCAAGCAAAAAGACTGGACAATTTTAGAGATGCAATTACATACAAGCACTTTAGAAGACATATTCAGAAATCTAACATCAGGAGGCAAAAATGAATAATACGTTAATCATTGCTCGTAAAGAAATTAGGACATACTTAAATTCACCGGCATCTTACGTTGTTCTTTTTGTCTTTTTAATTATTTCAGGATGGTTTTTTTCCAGTCCATTATTTTTAATTAATCAAGCAAGTTTAGATACGTTATTTAGTATAATCCCCATAATATTTGTTTTTTTCATACCTGCAATAACGATGAGTTTGATTTCAAGAGAAAAAGACAGTGGAACAATAGAAAGTCTAACAACATTTCCCTTATCTGATTTTGAAATTATATCCGGTAAATTTTTAGCATCAGTTTCACTAATAATTATTGGGCTTATATTTACATTAATACATTTATTAACTATATCATTTTTAGGGCAAAATGTAGATTTTGGTGCTATTTTTTGTGCTTACCTCGGAGTAATATTAATGGGAGCGGCATATAGTGCAATAGGAATATTTTCGTCAACTTTATCTAACAATCAAATAATTTCATTTATTATTGCCTTGTTAATTATATTCTTCTTATTTGTATTGCAATTTATACTATTCTTTTTACCAAGTTCATTAGCTGAATTTTTCCAATTTTTAAGTACAGAATATCATTTTTCTAATCTTTCAAGAGGTATTATTGACTCTCGTAACATCATCTATTTCGGTAGTTTAATCGCTATATTTTTAAAACTTGCCACCGTAATAATGGAAACAAGAAAATGGAAATAGGAGAGCATAAGTATTATGAAAAAAATAGATAAAAAATCAACCTTAATTAACTTAGTTATATTTATAATGGTAATAATTGTTATTAACCTAATTTCCCTAAATGTCTTCTTTAGATTAGACTTTTCTAAAGGCAAAATATACTCTCTGGCTCCTTCCAGTAAAGAAGTTGTCAAACAATTAGAAGACAGAATGCTAGTCAAAGCATATTTTACTGAAGAATTACCTCCCCAATTTGCCAATATCAGACGCTATACAAAAGACTTACTTGAAGAATATAAGACAGCTTCAAAGGGTAAATTTCGATATGAATTTATCAATCCTACTGACGAAAATCAACTAAAAGAAGAAGCTCAAAAAAACGGAATCCCTCCTGTAAATGTGCAAGTAAGAGAACAAGACAGACTCGAAGTCAGAGAAGCCTTCCTTGGATTAGTTTTCCATTATAATGATAAAGCCGAAACCATCCCCTTAGTACAAGAAACAAGAGGTCTTGAATACGAAATAACCAGAACAATCAATAAAATCTCTGCCTATAATATTGCCAAAGTTGCCTTTTATGGATTAACTCCGGATTTACCCGATGACCCACGACTAAGAATGTTTATGCAAAATCAAGATAAATTCCGTACTACAAAAGAACATATCAGACAAAACTATGAATTAATATCTACCACCTTAGAAGAACCTCTTGAAACTAATATTTCTACCCTTGTATTTTCAGGTATCTTAGACTCATTAAGTAATATGCAACTTTTTAATCTTGACCAATTCTTAATGAAAGGAAACAACCTCATTATATTTCAAGACAAGGTACTCGCTAATCTACAATATCAAATGGTTGAACCTATTAACTCCAATATCTTTGAATTACTCGAACACTACGGCATAAAAATCAAAGATAATCTTGTTTTAGATGCTGAATCAGGTCAAGTAAGCGTACAAGAACAACGAGGTATTTTTTCTGTAAGCACTCCTGTACAATATCCATTTATCCCTATTTCAAATACATTTAACAAAAAAAATCCAATAGTATCTCAACTTAATAATCTACAATATGTTTTTGTATCTGAAATTGATACTACTGTAGTTTTACCTAATGTCAACTTTACCCCTCTTGTTTATACCTCTGACAAATCTTCAAGTATTCAAGGTCCTAATTATGATATTTCTATCCAAAGATATATGGATAAATCATACCTAAATCGTCTTACTCAAAAAAATAAAATTATTGCCGGTCTCTACGAAGGACCCTTTGTCAGTTATTTCAAGGATAAGACAAAAGTTTCTCACGAAGGATATAATGAATCCACCCAATACGCTAAGATCATACTCGTCCCTGATATGGAATTCATCGACAATGAAGGTGCAGGTAAAAATCCGGGTAATATGAACTTTTTAATG
>JALNXV010000404.1 GCA_023230175.1 Candidatus Cloacimonadota bacterium | reverse complement strand
ACTAACTATTTACCGGAAAAAATAGAATTCAAAGAGATTTCCATATTAAATAATAGATATTTAAGTAATTCTACTGTAGAAGACTACGTCGGACTAAAAATAAATCGATTATATTCAAAAGATGACGTAATTAAAAACTTTAAAAAAGCTTATGCAAGTGAACTTTTTGATCAGATATATCCAAGAATAAATCAAAAAATTGACAAAAAGGGAAATACCTCATATTACGAGTTAATCATTGTAGTTAAAGAAAAACCTATCAATCAACTAAGTTTTAATATTACCTACAATCAAGATATCGGGTTAACAGCGAGTACTGTATTAAGTCTAAAAAATTATCTAATTAAAAACTCTAATGTCTTTATAAATACTTCAATCGGAGGTAAACAAGAATTTTGTATTGATTTTGTTAAAAATATCTTAAAAGACTATACTCTTTATTATCGTTTTTTCCCTTATGTAAAAGAAGAGCAAATTTATACTTACGATGATAATCACTACAAAACAAAAAGTTATAATGCCTTAGAACTCGGAGCAACTACAGGTATAGGTTTATATCCGGTAAAAAACTTAACCATAGAACCTTACCTATATCATTTTCAGTTAAAATTTTCTCGAGATATTGCAGATGATGATCTTTTTGATAAAACTATCTATAGTTCAGGTGGTGGAATTAAATTTTATTATGAAAGCTTAGATGATTATCCATTTTATACCAAAGGTATCCAATCTTTTACTAAATATATAACAGCGCAAAAAGGAAAATATAGCGAACTTGGATATAAAAAACTTCAGACTCAAACAAATATCGCTATCCCAATTAACCAAAAATTTACTATTTTAGTTTCCGGAGAATATGGTACATATTTTAAAACTGAACCCCTAAAAGAAGACCCTTTTTATATTGGAGGGATTGACAAATTTATTGGATTAAATTCTAATGAAATATCAGCCCCATTTTATCGAATAAGTACTATCGGAATTAGAATAATGCCTTTACATAGATTATTTGTTGACATAAAAGCTAATCACTTAACTTATGGAAACACAGATAAATGGGTGTATATGGATGAATCACTTTTTGGATTTGGTATAGTTGCAGGATACAAAACCCCTATAGCTCCTATTAAAGTTGGTTTAGGAGTAAACCAAAATAGTACTAAGTCTAACTCTAAAAGTCTCTTTACTTATATTTCTTTTGGATATGATTATGATGCCTTTTTCTTCTCAAAAAGATAATAACTCTAATTTTGATGATCAATATATAGATTTACTTGGTTCTAAATCTATAATAAACAGATTATTAACTATCTGTTTATACCGTAATATAAATTTTACAATCAAAAATTTCAACCTATGTAACGATGTTATAGAATTTCTTAATATTTATAATAATTTTCATAAACCATATATACATTCTCAAAATGATAACAGCTTATTTATTCAACAAACCTCAAAACCTTTCGAAATAACAGAAACTATTTTTTTAACTATCAATGAATCAGGAACTACGTTAAGATTTATTTTACCGTTTATTGCTTTTTACAAGCATACTAATAATTTAAAATCAGAATATCTTTCAATCATAACATTAGGAAATGTACTTAAAACCCGACCAATAGATAGTCTTATTCAATGTCTGAATGATGCCGGAGCAAATATTGAAAAAATTGACGATAAAATCTTTATAAAACCATTTATTAATAATTCAAAGTCACTCAAATTTGAAATTGATAGTAGTGAAAGCAGTCAATTTTTAAGTAGTTTACTTCTCTTTTCTGCAAATCAGAATTTTAAGATATTTATAAAAAGTTATAATAATATTGCTTCAAAATCTTATGTAAAGACAACAATAAAAATACTTAAGATACTAAATATTGATACCTCATTATGCTTTTATCAATACGCTTATCAAGCAAATGAATCTCTATTAAATAACAACAATGAATTTATTTGTGACCCTGACTATTCTACAGCACCCTATTTGTTTATTATCGGGTTAATGACTAACAAAAAAATATTTATCAAACAAAGTATCAATAGACTTCAACCTGATTACAGTTTCAGAACTACTTTAACAAAGTTAAATTGCAAGAAGATAAATTCTAATCATTATTATTGTTTCCTTCAATCTACCATAAAAGAAGTATCTGATTTGCCTTTAGTATTTGATTTCAACTATATGCCTGATCAAATTATCAGTTTAGCTTTTCTAAGCGTTCTTCTAAACAAAGAAGTAATCATCAAAGGCATCCAAACATTAAATCAAAAAGAATCTAAAAGAGTAAATGCAATAATAGAGAATATTAAACTATTAGGAAGTAATGCAATTAGTTATGGTCATTATATACATATAATACCCTCAACAAATTTTCCGGCGAAATGTTACTTAAAGACCTATAATGACCATCGATTTGCAATGATTTTTGTTGCAATGCAATTAATATCAAAAATCAACGGTAATCTACCAGAAATATTTATTGATAATACTGACTGTATAAAAAAATCATATCCAAACTTTTTAACAATCCTCAAGTCTTTAAAATTTAATTAATATAATCACTTATGTAATTCAAAAACATAAGATTATCATCCAAATCCCCAAAAACTGTCCAAAAACTACTGTTTTGCGAGCATCCCTGCAGGCACAATAACATTATTCAAAAGTCTTAACTACACTACAAGTGACCTCCAAGATGCTTTAAAGCATCTTGGAGGTCACTTGTAATTTAATGATATACTCTTTAAAAATCAATTAATTTAAATTTAATCAACTAAAGACTATAGAATAATATCAAATATTTTTCTACTAACTCCCGCCTTTTATGAAACTTATTAATAAACAATCTGATAGTTAAGAAATTTTTTAGCACAAACAAAGATATTCACATAACTTCAATATTCAAAACAATAATTATTTACACTTAGTATCAGTTCAATTATTTTATAAAGATTTATATAAAATAAAGATTGACAAATATCTGAAGGCTAATAAATTTAAATAAAAATAAATAATTGGAGGGTTAATGTTAAATAATCAGAACGGATTAATCAAATCAAAGATCATTATGTTGTCCTTGCTCATAGTAATTTTAATAGGCGGACTACTTTATGTTACGGGAGTATATCCTGCACCGGAATCTACCTTAACCGTCGGATCTATTGGTGGAGCTGAAAGAGCTGAACGTTATAGAAACCCTGATACAGGCATAATCGAGTTAGATGAAAATGAAGTAAATATGTTTTTCCAATCAGCAGAATGGCAAAATATATCAAAAGACCCTAAGCTATTAGAAGCGTTTATGAACAAAGATTTGATGGAGATTATAA
>JALNXV010000403.1 GCA_023230175.1 Candidatus Cloacimonadota bacterium | reverse complement strand
GCTCAATGCTTGCAATGGCATTGAATACTTCAGAGTTGTTGATCTGATGGTAGATATATGCAGGATTGAAGAACCTAAGCTCAGCAGTATCAGGCCTGTACATTACGTTTTCGGAGACAGCAAGGCTCAGAGATGGAAGGATCCGGAACCCGAAGCGATGAAGAAGATAGTACTGATTCTTTCCGGAAAAAGTCGAGGAATTTCCTGTATTGGTATCCGTATCCATGAACATGCAGACGAAATCCATCGTAAGTCTGTCAGAGAAGCCATTGAGCCTGATGTACTCTTGATATGGGACATGGTCATCGAGTATGAAGTTTCCAATTGAAGAACTGCCCCAGCTGATCCTGTCTCTTGAGAAACTCAGATTCCAGACATTGCCGCCGGTGCTAAGCACTGCACGGCGCGGAACGTTGATTTCAATCATAGCCATTTCAGGAAAATTCAGCAGAAACTCCTTGGAAAAGACATAAGAGGAAGAAACTGTCAGAGAATCTCCATCAGAGACTGGAATCAGGGCACCCGCACCAATCCAATTGTCAGTCATCTCACTCAAAGGCTTTACCGTATCCTTGTATGTGACAATGCCCCAGCCATAGCTCAGATCGCAGTACAGATAAATGGCATCAGCAATACCAAGTTCGAGCTTTGCTGTGGCAAACGGAGACCTTTGAGTGAAGCCATTTACCCAGTCGCTTTCAAGATTGAAATCTTCTCCATTGGAATGATAGTACATCTCTGGAGAGACAGTCAGACCAGCGGAAACAAACGACTGGGCATTGCCGGCTTCGAGCTTGTGCTCAATGTTTTGAAACAGAGCCTTCTGGACATCGTCCAGAGAACTTTCTTCGATGCGAGCAAGTATGATTCTGGCATGGCTTTGTGACCAGGGTCTCGCTCCGGAAGGGACAGCAAGACCGCAGCTGAGGTACAGCCTGTCCATCATGCCATAGATCGGATCGTCAAGATCGATGATCTTCTGTTCCGAAGCAAGCAGAGCAAGACAGGCTGCAATTACGACAAAGACAATGGCAGCAGGCTTCTTCATCAGAAGACTTCGTAACTGACGCCGACTGTGAGCTGGATATCCGACTGAGTTGCGGCTGTGCTTACATTGCCCGGATGGACAATCATTATGTAGTCCGCCTGAGCAAAGGCATTGAGACCAGGGATTATATCCATGCTTCCATTTATTCCAGCTACAAATGTATGGCAGATGCTGTCTCGGTCTAATAAATCATCATCCGCCTGGTTTTCTGTCTGGTGGCTTGTGGTCGGAGTCGTGACATTCTGGTAGGTGGTATTAACACGTGTCCAGATTGTATTCTCATCATGGGTTCCATGAGCCATGTAGAACAGGTTGCCTTCTAGTTTCCAGTCTGCATTGGAAGCGAAGCTGCAATTGAGGTTTCCCACGATTGCATCACATCCATACTGGTATCCAAGGAATTCCTGCGTGAAATTCTGGGTTCCGCCTGTCTGGCTCATCTCTCGGACAGCTATGACGTAGTTGATTCCATAGCGCCCCTTGGTCTGTTCTCGGTCGTCTTCACCACTCTGGCTGTCACCGTCTCTTAGGTATAGATAAGGCGTTGTATAGGCTCCTTCAAGTCCCAGAGTCCAGTAGCCGGATCCTGTCACAGCTGAGTATCTTGCACCTGCGATGAACCCAAGCCCGTTCGGTTCGGCAGGTTCTGAAGACTTGCCAGGGACAGCCTCACCAGGCAGCGGTGATTCATCAACCACCATCGAGCCGTAAAGGTTAAGGCCATTGCACACAGCCCAGTCAAGCTCGAATCCCAGAATTGAGTTCGTGAGGCTTCGTGTATAGTTATTGTGCCAGAACATAGCAGGGTTGAGCGAAATCAGATCAAGCTTGTTGTCTTTGGACATGTACATGATGCCTTCGGTAACAGCAAGTCCCAGCTTTCCTGAGAAAAGCCTCCACTCGAACCTATGACCTAGGAACATGCTTATTCCATTGAGGTAGCTGCTCTGCCCGTTGTTGGAAGAACCATTCTTGTAGTAGCCGTTCTTGTTTAGATCGACGGTCTCATAATGGTAGTAGTTCTGCGGATGCGGAAAGAAGCTTGCCAGGAATGTGTACTTGAAGTTGTTCGAATAGGCAGCGGCACGTGCCATGTTATGATACTTGACGTGATCGCCGATGATCAGGTTGCCGGTTTCTCCAAGTCCCCAGCTCAGGCGGTCACGGCCTACTTCGACGTTCCACCAGTCTCCTCCCAAGCTGATTAGGGAGCGGTACGGGAAGTTGAAATCAATGTCCTTCATAGTTGATGGCGGCACAAGCGGAATGTTCGAGATAATATTGGTGCTTCCGAATTCAGATGCATCCAGAATATCGTTCAGCTGGACTGGAAGCCTTGTCGAAAGGTAGAGCCCGTCACCAAGCCAGCTCTGAAAATCAAATGCAAGCACAGGGAGCTGATCAGAGAAACTGCTGATCCACTTCTCTCTGGTGGTAAAGTAAGCAGTATTGGAATGAGCATAGACCTGAAGCCCGGCAGTCATTCCTGCATCGAATGAAGGACGATCGGCGTTATCTGTTTTCAGTGAAGCCTTAAGCGCATCAAGCATGCTGGCGGCTTCAGGTGGAAGAGAATTCCTATCGATTCTTCCCGCCATAAGGCAAAGCTCGCTGTTGCTCCAAGGCCCTGACGAAGACGGCATCGCAAGACCTGCAATCCTATACAGCACAGAGAGCTGCTCATACTCTTCGCAGTCGATTTTATAGATCTTCTGCTGATTGTCTGCCTCTGCTCCGAAAGCAGCAAAAGCCGCAAATATGCAAAGAATTCCTACTATGAACCATTTATTGTGTTTCATTTTTTTCCCCTTTCGACGACATATTATCATTATTTTGGTCATCTGTGCACAAAAAAACAAAATTTCGTTTCGTAGTTAAGCAGTTGAACAGCAGTAGGAAAAATGGCAGAATGCATTTCAAACAGGAGGTTGCTGCCATGCTCGATTTCTCATGTGATTATCTTGAAGGGATGCATCCGGAGATTCTTAAAAAGCTATCCAGTGAGAATCTGAAAAAGCATCCGGGGTACGGTTTGGATTCCATCACTTCTGAAGCAGCTGCGCATATATGCAAAGCCTGCAATGCACCAGACTCTGATGTATTCTTCCTTGCAGGAGGCACTCAGACCAATGCCACAGTGATTTCAGCAATGCTTGAAAGCTTGCAGGGAGTCATCGCTGCTGCATCAGGCCATATTTCCGTTCATGAAGCTGGTGCAATCGAATACGGCGGGCACAAGGTACTGAACATTCCATCTGAAGATGGAAAAATCAGGGCCTTTGA
>JALNXV010000402.1 GCA_023230175.1 Candidatus Cloacimonadota bacterium | reverse complement strand
TGAGAATGAATGCTATGAAGTAAAGTCTACACCTTTAGGTGATGACGATTATTACACATATAAGACCTCTATTATCAGAAAAGATATCTCTATGGTTGTTAACGTAAAATACTATAATGTATATGGTTTAATGAAAGAACTTAAGATTAACGATATCAAAACAATAGATAATATCGAGACCGCTCATCAAATGGTTATGGAAAACTATGAAAACAAACATAAAACCGTCTTAAATATCTCAAATATTAGGTATAACACAGGTATTGAAGACAATTTGTTCAAAGTTTCAACAATAGAAAGAGGTCGTTTGTAATGAAACGATATCTTTTTTTGCTAATAATTGTTAACACACAGTGGTTAATAAGCATTGAAGCAAAAAATATTGAGTTTAATGGTTTCTTAGATACGTATCATTCTGTTAATCTTAAAAATTCAGGTAGTTACAACTCATCAAGAACCAGATTTAGAGGAGAATTACTAAGCTATTCAGGAAACTCATCAATATTTATCTCAATGAATGCTATTGAAAATCATATTAATCCCGACAATACTGACTTATCATTACATGAAGCTTATCTTGAATATTTTCATAAAAACTTTGAAGTTAGATTAGGTAAGCAATTAAATGTTTGGGGAAAAGCTGATGGAATCAGAATAACTGATGTTATTTGTCCGATTGACTATTCAGAATTTATAACTCAAGATTTTGATGACATTAGAATGCCGGTAGAAATGCTTAGATTACGTTATAAACCATCTACTGTGGATGTTGAATTAGTATGGATACCTTTGTTTAAAAAAGCAATTTTGCCTCAAAAAGATAACCCATGGCACATTAAATCAAGTTATCCGGATACTTATATCTTCAATCAAAAAATCGTTCCCGATAAGACTCTAAAAAACAGCGAATATGGTGCTAAACTGTCTTTCTATTTACAAGGTTTTGATTTTGCCTTAAGTGCTTTTAGAGCTTGGGACAAAACACCTGTTTTAAAATATAAAACTATTGCTGATACTACATTTATCCATTCTGAATATAACAGAATTAATGTAATAGGAGCAGAATTATCAAAACCAATTAATATATTCGTTATTCGGTCAGAAACTGCAATGTATTTAAATAAACATTTACAGAGCAAAAAAAACTTAAACAAAGACTTACTGAAAAGTATGATTGGTCTTGATTGGTACTTAAATAGTGATTGGACTATAAGTTGGCAAGCTATGAGTAACTACATTTTTGATTATGACAACAATATCATTGAAGATAAAAACACAAACTTAATGACATTTAATATCTCAGCAAAATTTTTCAGAGAAATTATTACTGTTTCCAATATGGCTTACTATAACTTGAATGATAAAGATCTTTATGAAAAAATCTCAGTTGATTATTCTTTCACAGATAATTTACATTTTTCTTGTGGAGCAGATTTATTTATCGGCGATAAGGGTAATTACGGTCAATATAAAGATATGTCGCAAGTATGGTTAAAATCAAAATATACATTCTAAAAGGAGGAATATATGGGCTTAAACATAGAAAAAATTAATAATCAATTCTCAAAACTTGGAGAAAAAATCATAAAGTTCAGATGGCTAAACATTTTCCTATTTATATTAATACTGGTAATCTCATTTATCGGTATTCAAAAAATTGAAACAGATACATCAAATGATAACTGGTTTCTTGACAATGACGCAACAAAAATTGCCAAAGATAGATTTGAAGAAATTTTTGGAAACTCTGATTTTGCTGCAGTTTTGATTGAGGTTGACGACATATTTACACAAGACAACCTTCAAGCAATTAGAGAAATGAGTAATGAATTAGAAAAATTCGTACCATTAGCTGATGATATATTATCAATTACTGACTTTGAATTTAGTATTGGCTCTGAATATGGCTTAGAAATAATTGATTTAATCCCTGATGAAATCCCAACAAATAAAGATAGTCTTAACAGCATTAAACAGTTAGCTTTATCTAAAAAAAGTATGATAGGCAAACTGTATAATCAAAATTGTACTGAAAGTTGGGTCTTAATTAGATTTAAAGAATTCCCTAAAGACTGGAAAACAGACAATGATTATATTGCTTTTTTCACCAGAACAGTTGAAGAATTCCCCAAATTTTTCAAAAATCTAAACAAAGATAAACCTCAATCTCCCGAAGTTTTAATAGGTTATGTTATCGAACAAATAACTACCCAAGAAAAATATCAAATCCTTAACCCTAAAACTACCGGAATGCCGATAATTAATTTTGAGAAAAGAAGGTTTTTTGGTCAAGAAGCAATGAGATTATCCTTATTAGCTATTCTTCTTTCTGCCTTAGTTTTAGCTTTAACTTTAAAATCATTTAGAGGCATAATTTTCCCGATTTTAACTTCCGTCACTTCTATGATTATTGTTTTTGGTATACAAGGATTTTTAGGTATAAAGATTGACCCAAGTATGATTACTTTACCAATGTTCTTAGGATTTGCTGTTTCTGTAGGCTATTCAGTACATATCTTTACTTTTTATCAACTTAGCCTTAGACAAAAAAAATCTTGTAAAGAATCAACAGTTTATGCGATTAAAGAATCAGGGTGGCCAATTCTTTTTACAGCTTTGACTACCATTGGTGCATTAATGTCATTTATGTTTATACATGTTAAAACACTGAGATGGATAGGATTAACTTCGGCTTGCTTAGTTACTGTTGTTTACTTGACAACCATTTTCTTATTACCATCCTTAATATCATTTGGTAAAGTAAAACAAAAAAAACATAATCAAAAAATAAAATCAAATACTAAACTTGAGTTATTTATGGGAAATCTAAGTGACTGTATTGTTAGAAATCCTATTAAGATTGTTGTATTATTTATTGTTTTTACAGTTATTTGCATTGTTGGAATTACACAAATAGAAGTTTCTTTTGATATTGAAAAATCAATGGGTAACAAAGTGGATTATGCAAAAAGATTACTTTACGTAGGAGCTTCTGAATTAGGCAGTCTCTATTCATACGAAATAGGTTTTGAATTCCCAAATCCCGGTGATGCAAAAAAACCGGAAAATTTGAGGAAACTTGAAATATTAGAAAATGAAATTCTTACTTTCGAACTCACCAAAAAAACAAGTTCAATCCTTGACATTATTAAAGATATCTATCAAACTCTAAATGAAAATAAAAGTGAATATTATAAAATCCCTGAAATCTCAGATATAAGTCATTATTCAAACAACATTTCTAATCCGTCTGAAATTGAACAACAAATAATCGCACAAACTATGTTACTATATGAAAATGCCGGGGGTGCTGAAGCCGAAAGATGGATTGATTACGAGG
>JALNXV010000401.1 GCA_023230175.1 Candidatus Cloacimonadota bacterium | reverse complement strand
CGAGCGTGATAGCCTCTTCCTGCTTCAGGGGTGCCAACTGACTTGATTGCACGGCCTGCGCTTCCCCAGCTCCTTCGCCGGGCGACTGCAAGAATGCCCAGCAAAACGCTGGAGACAATGCCAAGAATGCCAAGATTCCTACGATAATTAAGATTTTTCCCTTCATGGTCAAACCCCCTCCTTAGGAGCTGTCGAAAGAAGCTCCAGATATGCCCTGGCCTCTGATCCCAGGTGATCAATCTCATCTCCGGCCTGACCGCTGTCATTCAGCTCATCAAGCGTCCAGAGCTCACCAAGATACTCGATAAGAGGTCTTGTTTCATCAAGATCTGCAAGCGGCTTGTCGTCGATGGTCTTGTATCTCAGAAAGGCAGCAAGAATAATCAGTCTATCGCTAGGATTTGCATTCTTGAATTTCCGGCGTACATGCTTCCATTTCAGCTGCTCTTTTTGGAAGTCAGTAAGAAGCGAAGACTTGTAGATGTACTTGAACCAGATGAAGCCTATAGCTGCCGTGAGCACCATGACGATCAGCCAGATTATCATCTTGAAGATAGACTGAGCCGACTCAGCGAAGAACCAGAAGATGATTCCGGCTCCTATGATCGCAAGCCCTACAAAGTATTGCCAAGTCATGAGCTGCTTGGCCGTCTGCTGCTTGCGCCAGAAGTCCTCGATGGCAAGAGCCAGAACTGTAACCGGCAATGCCAAGGTCAGGACCTCGATCCACGAATCGAACGACAGCCCGAAAAGCCACGCGCCCAGACAGACGATGGCCAAGGCCGTCACGATGGAAAGAACATTCTTCTTCATCTTTTTGCCTCCTGCGACCCATGTTTTGCCCTGGCCGCTGCAAGTCTTGCCTTGACAGCTGCGAAGATCCTCTTGATCGCTCTTGATATACCCTTGTAGACATCATACAGAGATGTCGCGAAGCTCCAGACAAGGCCGCCGTGAAGCAGCCCGCACCATAAGACTGCATATGCAACTCTCTGAGCCCCTGTGTAGTCTGTAGTCCAGAAACCCCAGATTGTGCAGCCTAGGAAAGCCACCGGCAAAGTTATCGCCGGGATAAGTTCGTTCCGGATCGGTGTCTTGTTCTTCAGTACCCAGGCAACACCAAAAACGATGAGAATGAGAACTCCGAATTCCCCTCTCAATGCCTCGAACATAATTCCTCCATCATCAATTCGTTTTTATCTTGCTAAAATTTTCAAAATCAGGTTAATTAGGTTAAAAAGTATGCTGATCAGGATTGTCGCCCATGTCTTGAGATCCAGATGAGCGATAGTCTCGATCGGCCTCTCCTTGGCCTTCTTGTAGTCTCTCCAGTCGCTCATCTTACTCTTCCTTCTCTTCCCGCCTTTCCTTCCTCGTGAACGCCCCGACGATTATTGCCAGGACTGTCCCAGTCCCCAGGATGATTCCTGACAAAATCAGATACTGCACGAAGCTCATGACAGCCGGATACTTGACCATCACAAAGAGGCCAAGGACTATCCAGGCAATTTCAGAAAAAAAAGCAAGCAGAACAAAAGCAGCCAGCATCACAGCTCCTGACCCTAACTTTACATTCTTTCTGTGATTTCTCAAAACTTTCAGTATCTGAGCTCAAAGATTCTGCCAGGAATCATCAACGCCCATTGCCACATGCATAGCATGTACCTTAGCTCTCCAGGCTATCCTCTTCTCCTTCAGCCCGGGATACGATGTCTCGAAGTCCTTGCCCTCTTCAAGGCATTTCTTCGAAGCATAGTCCGTAGCACTCAGATTGGCCTGAGCCTCGCTGCCTTCGAGAATCGCCTGAGCCTTGGCTTCCGCTGCATCCTCGCTGTCGACGAGGTCATTGTACACTGCGTTGTAATTAGCCTCTATCCAGCTCTCAGCCTCGCTTTGGCTTGAAAATGGGTATTCTTCTGTCAGGAAGCTTCTCACGCTCTGGCTCACGATATCAGCCTCGTGTCCTTCTGCATCGATGGTGTGAGAAGTCTGCTCGATAGGATCGCCCTGAATCCTGAAGCACCACTTCCCTGTTCCTGTCCTGATAGCTCTGAACGGTGTGTACGTTCCTACTGTCTCTCTCATGTTTCCTCCTAAGCCGCTTTTGCGACTTTCTTCAAATCATAAATCTGTATGAAATTGCGCATTTCAATCTCAAGCTTTCTGCAAGAAGAGTGCTTCACGAAGCCGAACCTTGAAAGAAGGCTTCTTGCCTGAATCCTTGAGGCAGAGCCCTTCTTCTCGATTCTGTTCATCATCCTTGTAATGGAGATGTAGATGTGTCCTCTCAGACGCTGGAAGCCGTCCCTTGAAGTCGTGTAGCCTACTGCGTCAAGACGCTTGTCTTCCCAGCGGTAGATCTGAGCCGCCTCCGGTCCCTTGAGCTTTATCTCAAGTCCTTCGTCCCTCAGATATCTCACAGACCAAGCCTTGAGCCTTTCAAGCGTTCTCTGGCTCCGGGCGAGGAAGGTCATGTTATCCATGTAGATCATCAATCGATACAAGCGGAATCTTCTTGCGGCGGCGTGGAGGAAGTCGGTGAGGAAGTAGTTAGCCAGCCACTGAGAAAGATATGATCCTCTGCCCAGTCCCTGTTCCAGCCCTAAGGAACGCATAATCAGCTCAACTACTCTCCTGTCGGGAATCTTCTTCTCAAGCTTCCTTCTTAAGGTAGCCTGATCGATGTTGTCGTAGTACTTGCGTATGTCTGCCTGATAGACCCATAGCCTCTTGCCTGTGTGCGACCACTTCTTCACCAGCTTCCTGCCCTTCTCGATGCCTCTGTTCTTCAACGAAGCGAGAGAATGCGGATGAAAGTAGCTTGTGAAGGAATTCTCAAGCACCTGGACTATCGCATGATGCAACACCTGGTCACGGAAAGCGGGGCTGATGATGTGCCTTATCTTCCCCGTTGTTCTGTCCTTCCGGTCAAAGTCATGGGACTTTCTCGGATGGTACGTCATGCACAGCACGTCCTTGATGAGATCCTTGATCTCTTCATCTCCGAAGGACTTCACAGAAGCCCTCTTCTCTTTCCGCTGGCCAGCGAAGTATCTGGCCTTGGCCATGTTCCCGGGGTCCGCGATCGTCTCAAGCGTGACCCCTCTGAATGACTTCATGAATCATCCTTTCTGCTTGCACGATCTTCGGTTTCCCTACCAAGCGCGCGGGAGGCAGCATTTCGCCATAAGGCCGGAGAAGAAGGATCACGATCTCAAGGATTAGGAATGAACCGATATCATAGTTGGTGTTGGAAGGAGCATTGTTGCCATTCTCGTAGAGAATCGAGCAATTCGACCCATTGTTCCAGTTGCCACCGGCTTGCACGGCGCATTATCCTTC
>JALNXV010000399.1 GCA_023230175.1 Candidatus Cloacimonadota bacterium | reverse complement strand
TTCGACGAGACAACCACATGGGGCTTCGATGCATCAGCCCTCTCCAGCGGTGATGTCTTCAAGGTCCAGAACAACGGAATCTTCACAATGAGCCTTCCGCCTCAGACCTTTGCTTTGAAGATATTCCGATAAACCTAATACTGTTTCATGCTAGGAGAGCTCTCGCTTCTTGACGATCGAAATTTGGCAATCTTGAAAGCATTTCGCTGATTGTCCGAACTTCAACTCTTTTTCCAACGGCCGAAAGCTTTCTTGCCAAACACTTGGAATCATGATCAATAGAACAGAATAACGGAACATCTAAAATTTTAGCAGTAAAGATTGAATGGACCTCTCCTAATGAATTACTAGAAATGTGAAAATCCTTGATAGTCGATATAGCTGGGATGATCAGAGGTTTCTTGAAAAGCTTCTGGTAAGAAGCGCAAATACCAGAATAATAAGCTTTGGAGTAAAACTCATCCGGTTTTATGAAATCAAACCAATCAAGGAGACCCAGCAGGCCATCAGATATTAGACAATTTGCAAATTCTTTCTTTTCAGACTCAATTATTTCAAACTCAAATATGTAAGGGTGAATAAGCGGTGAAATACCACTCTGATTAAAGAATTCTTTGAAAGCCAATTCAGAATCAAAATCTCTTAATTCATAGAACTTTTGAAAAAATCATTATCTATCAGGGCAGCTTTGTCATATTTCATTGTTTCAAGGCATCTCCTGAAACATCAATTAAACCACCATCAGACAAGCGGTCATTCAGAGAAATACCGAATTCTTTGCAAAAAAAACTGAGATTGTGGCCATTGACATCAGAATCATTCAAGCAATTGCTGACAAGGACAGCAAGATTATCTCCGATGCTTTTTTTCTTTGATGGAGGAACCAATAACCTTGAATAGCTTTCAACATTGATTATCTCTTTCAAAGTGGATAAATCGTCTTTTGATTCCAAAATTCCATCCACTTCTGCTTCACTCATGAGAAAACCTACCTCAATGAAGCGCTGCATCACAGCCTTGAAAGGTACAAGATACTTATCCATTAAGAATGCTGCAATACTAAGCAACTCATTTTTCCGAATCCGTCCTTTTCCGGCCTTTCCATCTCTTTCTGCCTCCAGTAACTTTTCTCCAACATCATGCTTGAAAACGTCAGAGTCCATGAGGAAAGCAGCAGCAAATCGATTCATCAATTGTTCTTCATTATCTTTTATATATTGCGAATCGATACCTTTGCTTATCAGATACTCATCAAGCTTCCAAATATGACCAAGTTCATGAGCTGCTGTGAAGACCTGTTTGATCAATTCCCTTGCTGTATTGATGTATACAAAATTCACCTTTTTCCCATTAAGCATACGAACAACATTGAAACCATCTATCTCGTTGTCTGCTAATGGGTAATAGACAACAATTGCATTTCTCTCAAGCAAGCCAAAGATGTCATCTCGAATAATCAGATTGGGAAAAGATTCTTTATATTCCTCTCGTTTGCAGCAAATAAACTGCTTAATCAATTCAATGGCTGAAATATTATCTAGCATGCTTTATGTGCCGAAGACTCTTCTACAAGTTCAATATAAGAATCGATCAAGTCCAAAATTTTGTCACAATCGGATTGGTTTGAGAAACTTCCCCTGCAATGTATTAGTTTTGAGTATTGATCTGAGTTTTCATACGTCAACAGTTTATCAGGATCGATAGCAAGTGCTTGCGCAAGCAGAACATATTCATCAGGAGTGACAATCAGACCTATATCACAGGCTTCGAACAGAGTCTCTTTGGAATCAGATGAAAGATTAAGGACGCTGCAAACATCAGGCAGAATATTTGGATTATTCTGAACGGCAGTCCTTACCAAATACCCCAAAGACCTTGACTGGTTATTCATAACATAAACTCCTGATATTATTTTAAACAGACACTCAAACACATGAAGAAACAACTCATGACTAAATCAAATCTACAATGTTTTTCTATTCCTATCAAGGTTTCGTTCGTCTTTGTCAAATTCCAGAACAACGGAATCTTCACTTTGAGCCTTCCGCCTCAGACCTTTGCTTTGAAGATATTCCGATAAATCAATCAATATTCGTCGGAGCAGAAAAATATTCAAGGAATGGTTTTGGTAATAGCTTGCTTGAATTCATGCATCATATACATTTAATATTTGTAATAAAAGGCAATATCAAAACTTTTCAACCTTTTTCTCTCATTCTTTGATAATATTCAGTTATGTGCAAAAGCGTTGTTTTTTTTGCAATTGACTCATTAGGCTATTTAGGCTAGTTTTATTTATTACTGTGCGATTAAGCAAACAACAAGGAGGTGCTGATATTGTCTATTGAATTACGTAACTTCGGTTACAGAATACTCCAGAAATCAAAAAACTGCAAAGATGCATTCTGCTTGGCATTGGATTATTCAGAGTCCGATTATCAACGTCTCATCTCAGGAAGGCTTCTTCCTTCATGCAAAGACATGGACAGAATCAGTGAATTCTTCTCTGATGATGCAGACAAATACTTTGATTCGAGAAATGAAGATTCATATCCCGATCGTATACATATGATGAGCAAATTTTCAGTTCAGTCAAATTGTGATTTCTTACTTAATCTGATTGATTCTTATATTGATGTAAAGGATGCCGTAGACCGCTGGGAAGAATCCAATGAAAAACCACAGCGACCTTGAAGATAGCATTGTACAGAAAATCAATGATTTTGCAGTACAGAAAGAAAAAGCAATTAATTAAACAAAAATCATCCTTTGCAGTGGGTTGGTGATTTTTTAGAAAACATGCATTCTAGCTGGCTAAAACCAGCACACATCCCGATATTTAAGCAAATTTGGACTTTTCAAAGCGATGAGCAGTAGTTTTTCCACCTTTTCGAATTGATCGCACGGAGGATTGCAGATGAAGAAGCTGTGATGTTTGATTTTCGAACATAAACAGTTGACTAAAAGACCAACTTTGGCATAAATTTAGTTTTGCAGACAAAAGGAGAGGATCAGATGAATAGCAACGAAATTCTAAGAAAAGCTAGGGTTGAACTTGGATTATCACAGGAATATATAGCCTGTGCATTGAACATTCCTCGGACTGCAGTTGTGCAAATAGAAAGCGGAAATCGAAAAATCTCTGAATCAGAATTGAAAGAGATGTGTTGCATCTATGGAGTTTCATCTGATTATGTCCTTGGAATCACCACTAAAAACGAAACAAAGGAAATATTCACTCGAGGCTTTGAAGGGCTATCAGAAGAAGATCAGGCTGAGATTCTCAACCTGATGGATTTCAAAAAGCAGATGGCTCTTAAAAAAGCAGAAGGTAAATAGTTGG
>JALNXV010000400.1 GCA_023230175.1 Candidatus Cloacimonadota bacterium | reverse complement strand
TATTTTTTCTTCAGCTAAGGCAAAAGAAAATATTGGAGCTTCAATTTATGTTCAAAAAGTGTTTGAAGAAGGTTTGACTGATTGTCTAAAAGAGTGTTTTGGAGAAAATAGTATCAAAGCGGAGTGGACTACTGATCATAATTTTTGCATAATTAATAAGAATTTAAATGCCGAAGTAATCTACATTGGTGGTGGTAATGCAATGATAGCATTTGACAGCAAAGAATCAGCAATAAAAGTCACAGAGTTGTTATCTGAAAAAATTCTTAAAGATACTCAAGCAACTCTAGGTTTAGCTGTAGCATATCAAGAAACATCGTTTGAAAACTTCACTGAAGATAAAGAAGCTTTATACAAGAATCTTACAAAAATTAAAAATTCACGCTATCATTCAACTCCATTAAGAGGGATTTCTATTAATTATGAATGTGAAGATGGATTACCTTCATCGGGGAAAACATCCGAAAACATCTATATTTCAGATGTTTCTGCTATGAAGATTGAACTTTCAAAACAAAACTATTATAAACAACTTACCCCAAAGGAATATCACTTCCCTTATGATTTTGATGATTTAGGCAGAAATTTTGGAGATAGTCATTTAGGAATAGTTCATATTGATGGTAACAATATGGGTTTGTACATCGATGAAGTAATGGCTGAGGTTAATGATTATTCAGAGGCTGTAAGAATGATTAGAAATATTTCATCAAAGATAAAAACTTTATATCAAGATGTATTTATTACAATGGTAAGTGATTTAGCAAATGAGATAAATAATAAAGTTTTTAAAGATAAATTAATTTTAAAGGGTAAAAACTTGCCAATTAGGCCATTAATATTAAATGGGGACGATGTTACTTTTGTTTGTGATGGTAGAATTGCTATTCAATTGGCTAATAAGTTTTTAGAATTATTAAGCAAAAAAGAAATAGTTATAAATTCTCATCAAACTAAATTATCTGCTTGTGCAGGTATTGCTATCGTTAAATCTCATTTCCCGTTTTATCGAGCTTATGAACTTGCTGAAAGTCTTTGTAGTTCAGCAAAGCTAAAAGCTAAAGCTTTAAATGAAAAAACTCCCGGCTCCTGGATGGATTATCATATTGTTTATAGTGGTTTTCAATTAGATTTAGATTCTTTAAGAGATAAAACTTATAATGTCCCATCAATGAAACCAGTTTCAAGAAAAACTGATTTTCCTCAATACAATCTCTTGCTAAGACCATTTTGTGTAAGTAATGATTCTGAATCATATTATAATTGGGAAAATATTCAAAAACTATTTAATACTATGGTTAAGTGGCCTAGAAATCGTTTAAAAAACTTAAGAAATAGCTTTATCATTTCGCAAGAGGAAGTTGAAATTTGTCGGAGTAACAATACAAGTAGAGGGTATTGTTTACCTGAATATCAAATAAATAAAAATAAAACTAATAACGAAGAGATATTTTTTGAAAACCAAACACCTTATTTTGAAGTATTAGAATTGCTTGATTTTTACATCCCGGAATTATTTTCGGAAGAGGAGGATTAATTATGAAACTAATAATGAAATTAAAATCAGATTGTATCCCTGGAAGTGGAAATAGTATAGCAGGTATTATAGATCGAGATATAGTTTATGATAGATATGGTTTACCTTATATACCGGCAAAAAGGTTAAAAGGGATTCTAAGAGAATCTGCTGAAGACTTAAGAATTGACAACGACATAATTGACAAAATATTTGGTATAGAAGGACAAGAAAAGGCGACAAATTTTATACTTGATAATGGTACAGTAGAATCATATTTAGAAATAATTAAATTATTAGATTTTGACTATATTAAAGAATTCTTGCCACCTCAAGTAATCCTTGATTTTTATTCTTATACTAGAGCTCAGACAAAAATTAAAGAAGGGGTAGCTGAGGATAAAAGTTTACGAATAAGCAGAGTGTTAAAGAAAGGTCTTAGTTTTGAGTTTGAATGTCATATCCCAAATGATTATCATAAAGAATTTAATAATATTTGTAAAGTTACTCGATCCTTTGGTAGTTCAAGAAATAGAGGTTTTGGTGAGATACTATTGACTTTTATTGCAGATCATAATCAAAAACAGAATCAACAATCAATTCAAATTTCTAACTCAAAAGAATTAGCAAAGTTTAATTTGTCTGTCTATAATCAAGAGCAATTATTACTTTCTTCTACACCCGGACAAAATCAAGTAGTCACAGATGATTATGTCTCCGGTTCAATGGTTTTAGGAGCAATTGCTGCAGAATATATTAAGCAAAAAGGTGTTGATGACCATTTTTATGAACTTTTTACTTCAGGTAAGGTTACTTTTGGCAATTTGCATCCCTTTGAAAAAAACGCCCAAGAACGAAAGGATTTTTATCCATCGCCATTATCAATAAAAAAAGTTAAAAATTATAAAGAAACTTCTTTAAAGGCAGATTATTATGATTGTGCTAATCTAAAAGCTGATAATTCTTATGATAAGGTATACCAAAATGTTATTTTTAAGGGTTCGATGTCAGGATTTGTAACAGAAAATTTAAATCATTCTGTAGAAGTTTTGAAAGGTTTTGAGGCGCATCACCAAAGACCGGAAGAAAGAAGTAAAGCAAAAGCTTCTAAAGATCAAGGCACTTTTTTTCAATTTGAAGTTTTAGAGCAAAATCAAGCTTTTTCAGGATTCATTAGCGGCCCAAGTAATCTCATTGAAGAAATTTTATCATATTTACCGCAAGATGGATACATAAGGCTTGGTAAATCAAAAACCGGACAATATGGTAAATGTACTTTTGAAACAAGTGAGATAGAATTAATTAATAATGAAGATTTTGAATTAGATAAAAACGAAGAAGTAAAACTTGTTTTGAAATCTGATCTGATAATTCTAAATGAAAACGGTTATCCTGAGTTTACTCCTGAATTGTTTATTAATCAGTTCTGTGATATTGCTTTAATTAGTCCTCAAGATGTTGAATTAACTGATGTCTTTTTGAAAACTAAAATTATTGGTGGTTTTATGGGAGTATGGAAAATGCCTCGTATTCAAAAGAATTCAGTTAAAGCAGGGACTGTTATAGTTCTAAAAAATATTTCACAAAAGACAATTACAGTCAAGAATATAAACAATCTTCGTATTGGAGACAGAATTGAAGATGGTTTTGGTAAAATAGGCATCTATAATAATGAGGAAATCAAAATCGATAAACCTGTTAAATCAGAAATTAAACTGGACAGGTTATCTAATATGACTAATATGCAAATACTCAATTTAATTAAATATCAACAAAATAATATCATAGAAAGAGAACTCAAAAAGATGGCTTTTTCTAAATGTAACG
>JALNXV010000398.1 GCA_023230175.1 Candidatus Cloacimonadota bacterium | reverse complement strand
CGCCCTCGCACGCTGGCCAGCCCTGCAACGGACTTCGATGCGGTTTCCCAGGATATGTCATCCATGATGGAATACGGGCATCTGGCCGAACCCGTATACCTCGACCGGCGCATAGCTGTTCCATGGTGCAGTGTCCCCTGCTTTGACGAGAATGACGATGAAAGCTGGGACCGAACACTGAATTCCTACCTCTTCGCCGAAGACAGCATCCACATAAAGCACATCCACAGGTGCGAGGCATTGAACCGCCTGCATCTGAGGATTCTCCATATTACAGGAAAAGGAACAGACCTTACGCTTGAACTTGACGAAGAAAGCCATTTCATAGGCAAGCATGTCACTCTTCCATCAGAAAGAGCCTTCTTCTCAGGTCTTCAGACTGATGAGCTTTCAATCAACCTTTGCCGCAGCTGCTGCAGCGGAAAGGCCAATGCAAGTGCCATGATAATGGGAAATGCATTGGATGCCGATCTTGAGATCCGAGACGGGATCATTGTTCCTGACCCTCGGGATTATTCACAGAGGCTGCTTTCACGGTTCTTCCTTCTTGAAGACAATCTAGACTGCATATCAGTTCTCACCATCACTGAAAACAAGCTCAGGCTCAGCACTGGCTCGAACCTTCTTGAAAGCCTCAATGAAATCCCGGCAAGAGAAACTGACCTGCCAGAGGACTTCATTCGTACTGATTTCAAGCTTGAACTGGAAGTGCAGTACTCGCGCATCGAAGCCCAAGCCGATGATGGAACCCAGATACTTCTTGAAAACGGCGGGCAGCTGCTTCTTTAGTTCAGATCGCTGATGATCTTGAGTCCATTGAGAGTGTGGTTCTTGTCCACATGATCAAGCCTTTGGATCATCGGGCTTATCGTCATGCATAGACCGCCTGTGGCTATGACCTTCACAGTAGCCGAGATCTCAGTCTCGGTGCGCTTGATCAATGATTCAACCAATCCTGCGAATCCGAACAGAATCCCTGCTCTGATTGACTGAATGGAGTTGCGTCCCAGAACAGTCTCAGGCTGCTTGAGCTCGATGAATGGAAGCTGTGCAGTGTTTCCTGCAAGGGCATTGACAGAGGTGATGAGCCCCGGTGCAATGGCTACGCCAAGCACCTTGCCATCCGGAGAAACCGTTGAAACAGTAAGCGCAGTGCCGAAATCCAGCACTGTTGCATAGCAATCAGGATAAAGCCCATGAGCTGCAACAAGATCGCAGAGGATGTCGCTGCCTAGCTCTTCTGGAATAGTGCTTCCGTCAAGGCCGCAGACAGTCTTGCTGTCCACTATAAGAGCCTTGATTCCGAACAGCTTGAAGCATACTTTGCCGAAGACGAGAGTCAGAGCCGGAACGACCGAGCTGATGATAGCCTTGTCTATATCAAGCGAACCGATGCCTAGAGAAGATGACATCTCCTTCAGGTCCAGATAATACTCATCAGAAGTCTTTTTGGTATCCGTGTGTATCTTCCAGATTTCCTTCCATTTGTTTCCGTCGTTGATTGCTAGAACAATCGTAGAGTTTCCGATATCTACAGCAAAAAGCATATTCAGCCTCGCATCAAAGAGCTACAGCGTTCTTCGATCCATACATCTGGGTCCGAAGAGCCTTGACTCCTTCATCGTTGAAATAGTCATCGAACTTCATCATTCTGTCAATGATTCCGCCAGGTGTGAATTCAATGATCCTGTTGGCAATCGAATCAACGAACTGATGGTCATGGCTGTTGAACAGCACTATTCCCTTGAAATCGATCAATCCGTTGTTCAGGCTCTCAATCGCTTCCAGATCAAGATGGCTTGTCGGCTCATCGAAGATCAGGCAGTTGCGTGCCTCAAGCATCATCTTGGACAGCATGCATCTCACCTTCTCTCCGCCGGAAAGAACGGTGCAGCTCTTCATTGCCTCGTCTCCTGAGAAAAGCATTCTCCCAAGGAACGAGCGTATGTAGGTCATGTCATCAATGCTTGTATACTGGGCAAGCCAATCACTTATGCTTATGTCATTCTGGAAGTACTTTGTGTTGTCTTTCGGGAAATAGCTTACAGAGGTGGTCACTCCCCATGTATAGCTTCCAGAATCCGGCTCCATCTGCCCGCTGATTATTTCAAACAGAACGGTTTTGGCCAGATGGTTCGGCCCGACGAAAGCAATCTTGTCATCAGGGTTGACGATAAGCGAGAAATTGTCCAGGACCTTCTCTCCATCAACGGTCTTGGAAAGCCCGCTGATCTCAAGCACATTCTTCCCTACTTCCCGCTCAGGCTTGAAGGCCACATAGGGGAACCTCCTGGAAGAAGGTCTTATGTCATCAATGGTGAGCTTCTCAATCAGCTTCTTGCGGCTAGTGGCCTGTCTGGCCTTTGCAACGTTGCTTCCGAACCTCTGGATGAATTCCTTCAGCTCGGCGATCTTCTCGTCCTTGCGCTTCTTGTCATCTTTCATCTGCTTGAGGGCAAGCTGGCTGGACATGTACCAGAAGTCATAGTTTCCGACGTACATCTGGATCTTTCCGAAGTCTATGTCGCAGATATGAGTGCAAACTGTATTCAGGAAGTGCCTGTCGTGCGAAACAACGATCACAGTGTTATCAAAATTGGCAAGGAAATCCTCAAGCCAGTGAACAGATTCAAGATCAAGGTGGTTTGTAGGTTCATCGAGCAGCAGAATGTCAGGATTCCCGAACAAAGCCTGGGCAAGCAGCACTCGGACCTTCACATTGTCCTCTACGTCGGACATGAGCTTGTCATGGAGGGCAGTAGGTATTCCAAGTCCGTCAAGCAGCACACCTGCATTGGCTTCTGCTTCCCATCCACCGAGTTCAGAGAACTGGGTCTCAAGATCTGCCGCCCTTAGCCCGTCTTCTTCAGAGAAGTTAGGCTTGTCATAGATCTTGTCGCGTTCCTGCATTATGTTGTACAGCTGCTTGTAGCCCATGATCACAGTATTCATTACCGTATACTGATTGAATGCGAAGTGATCCTGCTGAAGAACGGCCATTCTTTCGCCAGGAGTAATGATTACCTCTCCTGTATCCGGTTCGATTTCATTTGAAAGAATTTTCAGGAAAGTTGATTTCCCTGCGCCATTTGCACCGATGATTCCATAGCAGTTGCCGTGGGTGAATTTAATGTTCACATCCTTGAAAAGAACCTGGGTGCCGTAAGAAAGCGAAATATTGGAAGCTGTGATCATAAAGGTCTACCTCATGCAAAAAAAAACAGCCGACTGGCTGTTTATCTCAGTATAGTCCCGAGCGGAATCGAACCGCTGTTTAGAGACTGAGAATCTCCTGTCCTAACCCCTAGACGACGGGACCTTGTACTGGGATGGAGGGATTCGAACCCCCAAAGGC
>JALNXV010000397.1 GCA_023230175.1 Candidatus Cloacimonadota bacterium | reverse complement strand
GATTTAAGTTATCGAAATCTACTGTTTCAAATATGATGCATGAGATTAAAGATTTGAATTTAATGATAATTAAATCAATAAACAAATGGAGTGGAAAAATCAGTATAGATGAAAAATATATTAAAATTAACTCTGTGCCACATTATGTAATTACTATTGTAGATTTTGTTACAGGCTTACCTTTATATATACATCTATACAAAAACACAAGTAAATCTTCTTACGAACATTGTTTTGCCATGTTTAAACAACTTTATGGTATTCCTAAACTTATTGTAAGTGACGGTAGCATAGCTTTAAAAGCGGGGCGAGAAGCTGTTTTTCCACAAGTTCATTATCAGCTTTGTAAGTTTCATAAGATACGAAATCTTTTCAAAGCAATATCAAAAAGCTTCTTGTCTTTTGATGAAAAGATTATAGCAAAACAAAAAGTTAAAAAAGCATTTAAACGAAAAACTGTTTCAGGAAGAAAAAAAGCATTAAAACAGCTTAAAAATTATATGCCTGAAAATGTTGTAAAGTACATTGATAATAATATCTTAAAACATTGGAGACATTTAAGCAAAAATTTAACATCTAATGTTTCCGAGAGATTTAATAGAAAACTTAAAAAGATATTATCCGGAAGATATGGCTTAAAAAGCGAAGAAACTGCATTAGCTATTATATATTCCTTATGGTTAAAAGAGTTAATTGTAAAAGGCAAGTTGAATATTAACAATAATTCATTTATTGCTAACTTAAATATTAGTTTAATTTGTCAAGAAAACCTTGATACTAAGCATATAGAATCACTTTTTATGATAAATAAAAGCAGGACTGCTTAAATGAGTAGACAAAATTTGGACAGTCTCAAGGGAGGATAATGTGTAGTATGTAGATAATTTCAAAAAATCTACATTGAAAGTATAAGAGACCTCCAAGATGCTTTAAAGCATCTTGGAGGTCTCTTGAAAAATATTTATATTAAACCTAAAAAAACCATTAAATAATGAGGCTTCTAATATTCATAAATGTAAACAAAAATCACGTGCATACAATATTTTAGAAAACTACAAGCTGGAAGCTTGTAGAACTTTTCTACTATTTTGGGACAGGCTAAAATCCGTGGCTAAAGATTTAGAACACCGGCTTAATCTCGTCATTGCGATGAGCCTGCGAAGAAGCAATCTTTTGTCCTCAAGTCCCTTCTCGCTTTGCGATTAGAGACTCAAGTCCAAAGTCAAACTTGACTTGCAGTGAACGAAGCGAATGTGAGTCGAGGACGGCTTAAATGTTGTGCGAGCATCCTTGCTTGCACTAAGAAACCTTAAAAGATAGGTATATGTTATGAAACTACAAGCTGGAAGCTTGTTGAACATTTCTGCTATTTTGGGACAGCCTCTAATAATAACATACAAAAATTATAAGATTCTACAATTCGACATTTTTACGTTCAAAATCTTACTCTAACAAAAAAATATTATAAAAGGTAAAACATATAAAATAAAAAAGTATGACAGCCATAGATTTAATTAATTGATTTTAAATAGATTAAAAACAGTTTAACCAATTATTGATTTTTTTTATTGACAATTATTAAAATATTATTTAACATAGACTAATATTATATTTAGAAATAAATGTAGATAATACACCATAATATAATATAATTTTGAAATTGTTCTTTTATATGTTTGAGGAAATAGTAAGAACTTTTCAAAATATAGTAAGTTTAAATGAGAGGAGAAATTTTTATGAAAAGAGGGATTCTTTTTATCATTCTTACACTCATAACATTTGCATTATTTGCAGAACCTATGAGTGGGATTATTTTGGTTGGTGGCGAGCTAAGTCATTACGACACTTTGCAAGAGGCAATAGATGCTATTGCAGAAAATGGCATTTCCGGGAATCTTGAAATTTTTACTAATACCCAAATGTATTTTAATGAACCGGTTTTAATTTCAGAGATTAATCAGACAGGTGATTTTAACATCTTAATCAAGGCTAATGCAGTCCAAGGTTACAGATCAACCTTTACAAACGATACTGTAACATCTTGGGAAAATAACTACATCTTCAAAATCGAAAACAGTATGAACATTACTATTGAAGGAGCTAAAT
The DNA here is from genome assembly GCA_023230175.1 of Candidatus Cloacimonadota bacterium. Lineage (GTDB taxonomy): Bacteria > Cloacimonadota > Cloacimonadia > Cloacimonadales > WRIO01 > JALNXV01. The sequence continues at coordinate 1,250 of JALNXV010000397.1, read as the reverse complement.
TTGAAACTACAGTTTCAGGGTATGGTAATATGATTGTCTTAGGTGCAGGTAGTCAAAACATCACTATTGACAACTGTATTTTTGAGGGGGCTGAAACTTACTCTTCAAGTTACCATAATAGTATTGTTTTATATGGAGGAGTTCTACCGGTTGTTAGTAATATCACCATTAAAAATAGTACTTTTAATAATAATTATAATCATATTACAACCCAAACCGGCTCATATATTAACAATCCTTTTGATGTTTCTATCTTGGACTGTAATTTAACTACCGGATATTATTCTATCGGTTTGACCAGAGTAACAAATCCAATTGTAAAAGGCAATACCATCAATAACACTAATGTCGGTATTGCTGTCAGTGGCTCAGGAAATATTGAAATTGCCAATAACAGAGTTAATGCAAGTATTTCAGGTATTGGCGTGAACAGTTTTAATATAAACTCTTCTGCCAAAGGAATTTACAACAATATTGTTACTGTAAACTCTTCAGAAGCAGCCGGAATAAGTATCGGAAACAGCAATAATATGAAAATCTATTACAACTCAATTATCAACTATTCCAATCACTGGAACGCAAAAGCCTTGAGTTTTAGCGGTACAGGTCATCAGATAAAGAATAACTCTATCATCAATTATGCACGAGAGGCTTATGCTTTTAATGGGATTAATTTTGATTCAAATACCTTTGAACATAATAATATCTACTCCAGAGCAAGAAATATTGCCCGTATCGGAAACACTTACTACCAAACAATAGCAGAATTCTTTTCTGAATTTTACTCTTCAACAAATTCATACAACATCAGCATAGACCCTATGTTTGGCAATGATTTGGAAGATCAACTCACTGAATCACTCTGGATTGATAATAAAGGAACTTTCATAGAAGGATATGAAACAGACTTTTACGGTTCTGACCGCAGTACAACAAGTCCTGATATAGGTGCTTTAGAATTTGCAGGAAATCCTGACTATACCCCAATGTCAGGACAATATTGGGTTGGTGACAATGAAGGTGCAGCCTTTACCACCTTACAAGATGCCTTTGATGCTTTGATGATAAGAGGTATCGAAGCTAGTACGCTCATCAAACTTAACAGACTTGACGGAGACTTTGCAGAGCAATTAGAATTACTGACAGTGCCCGGGATAAGTTCACAAAGAGCATTGTTTATTGAATCCAATACAGATCATTACATTAGAAACAGAATCATTGCCACAGGTACTGAAGAAAAGCCATATCTG
>JALNXV010000041.1 GCA_023230175.1 Candidatus Cloacimonadota bacterium | reverse complement strand
CCAAAACAGGCAAAAATGTTGTGCGAGCATCCCTGCTTGCACTAAAGACGGACTTGACTTGCAACGAGAAAAGCGAGTGTGAGTCAAGACCGGACAAAAAACATTATTATAATAAAATATTTTCTTATACATATCTATGTAGTTTTTATTCTATTATAAATCATAAATGAACCACAATTTACTTAATCATTTAAAATAAAAATATCAAATAAAAGCAATATATAAAACTTATTTTATTTATACTTTTGTTTATTGTCGTAAATAAAACATGTAGAAAAATCTTAAATTACGAAATATCAGACACTTAGCTATCAACAAAATGAACATTTATAGCAAGTGACCTACAGGAGACCTACAGGAAGCAACGCCTCCTGTAGGTCTCCTGTAGGTATGCTATATATTTCAAGTAGTTAAGTAGTAAAAATCATAGCGACTGTAACTTTATAAAATGAAAACAAGATTAAAGTAAACGCAATTTCATTAATAGATATTAATTTATAATTGTAAATATACATAATAAAAAATTGTTGAATAATTTCAAATATTGTTCTACGAGCTTCCGGCTTGTAGGAAGATTATAAATTGCTATTCTTATAGTTAAGAAATTTTTAATGAAAGCAAGATGTGCTCACACAAAAAAATTATTCAATAGTCTTATAAATATTCTAACCTTATTCTATTATTTCATTAATCAAAATTTCCATATCAGTTTTGATTCTTAACTGTAAAGCAGGTAAAATCTTCTTAATATAATCAATATGCTTTTCTTTGTTTGCAACATCGCTCATATAACATAATCCTGAAACAATTGATTCTATAGAATAAGGGTCAACATAATGTAGAGCAGGTCCTGCAACCTCAGGAATAGAAGTGATATATGAAGCTAAAACCGGTTTTCCCCTATATAATGCTTCCAAAACAGGCAAGCCATAACCCTCACTTTTTGAAGTAAAAAGTAAAAAACTACATTGCTTAAACATATCAAAAAGAACCGATTTTTCAACATAATCAAAATGCTTTACCCATTTATCAATAATCACTAAATCTCTTTTTGTAAAATACTTACGAATTTCTTTTTCCTTTTTTTCATCCATACCGGTTGTATACAAGAAAAAATCATTGGGGTTAAATTGTTTAAACTGACAAAAGGCTTTGAGTGTTCTTAAATAGTTTTTTTCCATTCTGTCTCCACTTACAAATAAAATAAACTTTTCATTAAACTCTATTTTAACATCCTGATCATCAAACAATATATCCTGATAATAAAAGCTAATATTCTTAGCAGAAACATATTTTACAATCTGTTGCAATGAATAATTGGAGACTGTAAAGATTTTATCACAATAACCCAAATATTTTCTAAGATAATATTTATAAGCCATTTTCTTAATTTTATCTTTAAAACAGTCCAAAAATAAAAAATTCTTAATTGCCAAATCTGCATTACTATATTTCTCAACAAATAAGTCTAAAGGTCGCAAACCATGAATAGTTAAATATATCTTTAGATTCGGATTTTTATCTTTAAGTGTTTTTAAAATCTTGAATTCACCCACGCTCAGTAATGGGATGAATATAACAGCATCATCAGGGAAATAATATTCTATTAGCGATTCTTTAATCTTTATCACTTTACTTTTTGAATGGTTAAAGATTTTTTCTTCATCTGTACCAACAGCTTTGTGTTCTTCATGCCATAAGATATTTAAAGAAAAATTTTCTGTTTTTTCTTGCAATAAAAGTGTAATCTTTTTGGCATAATTTCCACCTCCATGTATCATCTTATGCCTATTCATACCCATCCAGGTGAAATCTACATAAATATTCTTCATCAATACTCCGATTCTACAAGTACTTTTTTATGGTCAGATACCTATTTGCCCAGGTATTTTCTTTAGCAAACTTGATATTTGTTTCTTTGTTAAATTCTTTATTCTTAATAGATAAAAGAATTTTATCGCAAAAATCATCTTTATGTTTAGCAATATATGCCGGGCTATTTATAAATTGCATCTCTCTAAAATCTGTTGTTACTACATTTAAACCTAAACTCATATATTCATAAAGTTTCACAGGAGTTATTGAATTTGTAAAACTATTAATCTTAAATGGGATAATCGCTACATCGCTATGATACAAATAATCAGGAATTTCAATGTATGGTTTTACACCTAAAAGCTTGACATTACTAAGTTTTTTTAAACACTCAACATCTGTTTTAACCGGTCCTATGATATAAAAATCAATATCTTTTAGCATTTTTGCACTGTACTCTACAAGTTCAACATCCAACCATGAAGCAAAAGCTCCCACAAATATACATTTTTTCCGTTGGGTATCAGTAAAATCTTCAGGCAATCGATATTCATCTCTAATAAAGTTTTCTAACTCCACTCCATTAGGTAAATATACTAAATCTTTCCTAATTTTTTGCTTTTTCTCTAACAAATCCATTGAGGTTACAAAGACAATATCTGATTTTTTTATTATGTCATTTTCAAAATAATTATAATTATCATAAGCAGCATCTCTCAATGTTTTATCGTCATTACATCTGTAAAACATTTTTTTATACTTTACCTTATCCTTTAGATAATACAATCGCATATTATTCATAAATAAGACATCTACATTATCAAAACTATGTTTTTTAAGCTTTGACTTAATATTTGGCATACACAAATCAACACTTAACTTATGAAACAATTTTGTGTTAAAAAGTTTCTGCTGCCCTGCAATTACTAAAGAATGTGGACAATATACTCTTAAATTCTTTTCTACTTCCTGAAAATTATTTTTATGAGCTGTTTTTCTTATGTAATACTCTTCTTTATCCTTTAACAAATATAACTCATTATACGGTGGTGTCAACCATAAAACCTGATTACCATCTTCGGCAAGTTCTCTACCATAATGCTGACTCCCTATCTTGACAATGCTATTTATATAATCACAGTCTTCTAACATTAGTATCTTTAACATTTATTCTCCGATTTCTTGAATTTTAAGAGTAAAGGTTTTAAAAAATCAATATCGCTTTGCTTTACAATTAATAAGTTTTTGAAAGATATCTTTGATAATATCTTAAATTTATTTAAGTGATATACAGCTCCTGTTAGATACGCAAGAGTTGTTGCTATAGCTGCACCATAAATAGTAAACTTTGGAATTAACAGAAAATTAAAAATAATATTTACAGCAGTTATTAATATACTAGAATAGGTATTAACCTCAATCATATCTTTCGCAATAAAATATGACGATAAGATTTTAGAATAACAAAACAAGATAACTCCCGGTAATAACAATAAAAATGGATATATTGAAGGTCTAAACTTCTCAGAAAAGACTAGGGGAATCAAATAAAAAGAAATTACTGCAAGAGTAGTAAATATGAATATTAACGAAAAACTTAGCAATCTAATAATTTTTGCTACAAAAAACTCATTTTGTCGTTTATTAGCAATCTCTAAATATACTACTTGCTTAATTGAATTTGGGAAAATCCATATTTTTTCAGCCAAATTTACCGCCAAAGTGTAAATCCCTATTTCATAAAACCCAACAAACATTTTTAAAATAAATAAATCTACTCTATACGTCATAAATGTCAATAAATTGTTTGTATATACTTTAAATGCATCCTTAAAAATTTGCTTATAAGTATATTCATTATCAATAACTTGATATTTTTTGCGTAATATAATGTAAACAATGTAAAAAAAACCGAATAAATTTATAAAAATAAAGGCATAAAGAATTGTTATTAAACTCAGATTCTTGCATAAATATAATACAAAAATCATGATTAAAAAACTACTTTGCTTCATTATCTCAATAATTTGAAACTTTTTTATGTTATCCAATGCGTAAACTGCATTATGAAAAACACTATTTAACAAGTAAGCAAAATAAAGAAAAATACTTATATAGATTAAATTCCTATCAATATTTGTTGGTAATTTTGAGAAAAAGGATAATCCTAACAAACATATAAAAATTGATATGGGAAATACAAAACGTAAACTCTTTCTTATATAATACCTCAAATCAACCTTTTTTTGTGCCAATTTTATCTCTAAAATACCGGGAACTCCAAAACTCAAAACTAAAACTAAAGTTGAAACTACAAGCATAATATACCTATATTGTCCATAATTCTCAGGTCCTAAAAACCTACTTAAAACAACTGATACAATAAAAGTAAAAGTAAACAAACTAATGTTGATTAAAAAAGTAGATAATAATTTAGCTGATATTTTCATTACTCAATGATAGTACATAAACAAAGGATAAAACCGTCCAATAAAGATAAATTGACCTTATGTTACCCGGCAAAAAATTTGAAAAAGTAAAGTAAATAACTAACCAAAAAATAAAGAACTTCATTCTGTTATTCAATTTATCATTTCTAATCATATAGAATAATGGCAAAAAAACTATCAACGATAAACTAATTAAACTTATCAAACCTTCGCTATTTGTTATCTCAAAAAATAAACTATGTGGGTTATTGTCTTTTGAAAAGGTTTTTTTTTTAGCATGAGATATACTTCTTTCAAAGTTACCAATACCTTTACCAAAACCTCTAGTTTCTATTGCATTCATTACACTAAGAGTGTAAAGTTCTTTCCTGACATCCATTGAACCTAACAATGGGGATTCTATTTCTTTTCCAAAAGAAAAAACATGGTTATTTATATGCCGATTAAAGATAAAGCCAACAGCAGGAAATTTATGTATCAACAACAAAGTTGAGAAAATTATTATCGTAAATATTGATATTTTAAATATTAAGCTTGTTCTTTTGTATATATAATATAACATAACAGGAAAATACATCAACAAAGCAAGCCTTGCTCCTTGAGCAGCAAAAATTATAAAAACAACCACTATTAGTACATCTGATATTATTTTGTAATATTTCTTATAATCATAAAATAAAAAAGGAGTACAAAGCATTAATACTGCTGCAAATGAATTCTCATTATAAAAAGCACCTGTTGGAGTAAATGACAGATACTGATATCTTTTGGAGGTTGGGAAATGGTGTAAAGATAACATTTCCCAAAAAGCAACCAAAACATTAAATAACAATAGAAACCAAATCATTCTATTAAAAAATAAGATTCTTGATTTAGTATTAATAAATTGCGTAAGAGAATAAAAAATCAATAGATAAACAAATCTATAATATAAGTTTATTATAGCTATACTTTGATTATAACTCCAAAAAACTGTAATACAACCATAAAACAACCAAAGGCTAAAAAGAAAATATGCAAGATTATACTCTTTTTTGTATTCAAAGGGAATATACTTTATAAACTGAAGAAATATGATAAGTAGAAAAGTTACTAAAGGTAAGTAAAAAGTATACCTTAAAGGTCCAATAAATAAAGGTATAAATTGAAAAAAAGTACTTAAAGTTATTAGAACAAGTATTAATAAATCACTTTTTCCCTTAAGATAGCTTTTTACCTGAAAAGATTTTTCCATACAGCTTTTATCTTTACAATGTCATCGTTAGGCATTAACTTAACAAATAATATCAAAACTGATGAGAATAACATTGAGACGAAGAATGTTACAATACAGATTAAAGCTCTTTTGGGAGAAGTTCTATATCCTGATAATTTAGGATAATCGAGAACTTCAAACATATCTCTACTATCAATCTCATCTATTCTGGCTAATTCATACTGTGGATATATTGTTTTAAGAATAGTTTCTAATAACTCTAACGCATAAACCTTTTGCTGGATTGTAAATAGATGAGTATTTGAACTGTTTAAAGATAAAAGATACGGTAAATCTTTATTATCTACTTCAAACTTTTTAAGTATTTCAGTTATGCTTTTGTTTTTTTCTTGTAAATTTTTATGCTGAATGGAATTTGGCAAAACTCTACTAGTATAATTCAGTTCAATTTCATTAATAAAGTATTCATTTAAAACAACACTATAATTAGATAAACTTGCCTTTGCTTGCTCAACAATATCTACAATATTATTATTTTCCTGATAAACTTTTAATTCTTCTGATAAAACTAAAATATTCTTTTCAATCTCATTTATACGCGTCTCTAATAGCTCTTTTTTTTGTTTCCCTAAATTACTTTTATTGTCTTGAGCATATTCAATTAGTTCATTTAAGTAAAAATCTGCCATTTTCTTTGACATTTGTTTGTCTTTTGTTGTCAATATAATGGTCATAAAAAATGTATCTTCATTAAGATATATTTCAAGTATCTCTTCGTGTAAGCTTTTAATTGCTGTATCAATAACTTTTAAGCTATCCTTGTCAACAATATTAAAATATGAGACTAAATCAAACTCTTTTATTGCTTTTTTTGAGATTCTGTTTGTTTTTAATACCGCAGAATACTTTAATGACTTTCCCTTAACAGAACCTGATCCTTCAAGTCCAAGACCATCAAATAATGAATTTGTTAAAGAAAAATTATCAGCATTATCAATTATATCAACAGTTGCACTTGAAGACCATTTTTCATCTACAACAAGAGAATATGTTATTGCAATAATCGACATTATAAGTGTAAAACATATAATGATTTTTTTATTACTCACTAGAATTAAACATAAATCTAATAAGTCTATTTTCTTTGTATTCATGATTTACCTCATATAACTTTAAATTAATAATCTAAATGTATAAAAAAATCGCAATCTATTTGTGTCAAGCTAAAACAGCTACTCTTTAATAGAATTATAAAAAAGTAATAATTTTTCTGCAAAATTTTCCTGAACAAAATATTGAGCTTTGTTTTTATATAACTCCAAATTATCAACAACATTTTTTGCTGTTTTATTTAAGTCGTCTTGATCTCTTGCTTTAAAACAAAGAGTTCCTTTTGGACGAGGACAAACATCACTAGCTATTACAATTTTTTTTAAGCTTAAAGCTTCTGATACTGAGATGCTATATCCGTCAGTATTCGTTGGTCTTAAAAAAATATCTGAAATACTAAGTAAAGCAGGATAACTAATACTTTCATTAATAATTACCATATGTTCATTAATTTCATAGTCATGAATTTTCTCTTTTAAGGAATTATAGTAACTTTCATCTGTAACTGAAGTTAATACAAAAATAAAACACAAATCTTTTACCCCACAATCAATTAAAAATTTAACTAAATTAATAGACATATCCAATCCATATAAATCTTGAGTTTTATAAAAGGCCAGTCTTGAAGCATTCGCTGTTAACAAGATTTTGTATTTATCTCGAAGCTCAATTATTTTTTTAGGCAATAAAGAAATCGTTAACTCTTTATTTATTGGAGCAATGTATGCCGGTATGTTAATAATTTTTTTTTTATCAACAAAAACAAAATCGCTTTCACTATTAACAGCAATAATTTTATACACAGCACTTACATACTTTTTAAAAATCATTCTTCTTAAAGGCGATAGTTTTAGATATTTCTCTTTAAATCGATTATTATGAATAGTAAGAATAACTCTTTTATTAAAGACTTTTATCAATAATAACAACATTAGATGCTGTTTATATGCTAAGACTTCATGTAAATGAATTATTTCTTTTTTAAAATTTATACAATCAAAAAAAAAACTTAAAAAAGTCTTATTAAAATTTGGCTTATAATTATAAAAATCATATTCAAACTTCTGTTCATCTAAAAAGTCAAGTAATCTAAAAATATGTATTGATAAACCTCCATAAGGAGGAGGAATGAAACCTAATATTTTAAACTTTTTCTTATCAAGCATAAATACTCCTCTTAAAAATCAATATTTACTATATTGTTATCTGACAGAAGTTTAAAAGATATTCTCTTAGAGTGATTTCTTGTCCCATAAGAGTGAGAAACAAAAATATCCTCAATATCATACTCTATATCACATGAAAGTTTTATTCTGACATCATTATTTGTTAGCACTAATGATTTTTGAAAAGTATCAATAGTAACATTTTGATGCAAAATAAAATTGATGCACGACGGAATTCTGTTATTATCTTTTTCTAAATATAATAACTCATCGAAAATCCTGACATTGTTTTGTGAAATATTTACTGATCTCTGATGAATAATCCCACATTTCTTTAAATAACCAAAATGTCGTCCAGTAAATAAATCTTCTTTATATGACAAGCATTCTGCAAATGTCTCTTCTTGCATAAAAAATAACAACTTTGGGAAAAAATAATTTTGTTCTATATTATCTACCATTAAGGTATTATGTGACTTTGTTGACTTAAGCTCATTTCTCGCCAAATAATCAGAAGTATAAACATAAGAACCCGGATCAATAAAAAAGTCTTTACCTTTTATGCTTAGTTCAATACTAAGCTGATCATTATGACTATGCATACCTTTTCCTCTTAAAGCTAATTGTCCACATCGAATAAAACAATATACATTATCATTTCTTAGTAAATAATAACCTCCGTCAGTATATGCTTTTGAAACTAAACTAACGTTAATCTTGTCATGAGTAATGGCTCTAAAAATATAACTTTCCTGTTTATTCTTTTGCCCAAAATACCTAAAATCATCTCGATTAAAGTATTCTCCTGCCAGCGACAAAAGATAATTAAAGTCTTTAGGATTCCTATTATAATAACTCGACAAAATTACATACCTACCATCATCAGAATCACCTATAAAAGGAGACAATCCGTTATCCTTTTGAATATTCATTATAAAATCACACATTCTTTCTAAACGCTTATTAAAAGATTCAGATAAAGATATGCCATTTAAATTACATATAATTGTAGTTTGCAAAAACATCTCTGTTATCAATTTATGATAAGAAGTTGATCCTTCATAACTAGTACCATCTTCATTAACCTGAGCTTGCATTTCCTTCTCAAGGTTTAGAATTCCGTGATTAAACCATTGATTTGGCTTACTAAAGAAACCAAATACCTTCAAATCTTTAAAATATTTACCTAGTATCACTAACGCAGATAGTTCAGCTATCAAGTGATTATTATTATACCTATCTTTATTTGTTAAATTATTATAAACAAATCTACCATGCAGAAAAAGGACTTTATTAAATTTTATCCAAAAGTGATTATCAATAGTTGAATCGGTTTTAAATAACTCGTAGGCTACAGTTAAATTAACTGCTCTTATCGCAACTTCCATTGCACATGTCCAATTTACAGAATATTCATATGGGTTTTTTTCAATCCAATCGGTAAATTGTGCAACAAACTCATCTGAGTACTTTTTATCCTTACTGAGTAAAAAGCCTTTACCTAAACAAACTAAATGCTGAAACCTTGACATTTCCCAAGGAATTTTCACATCTGAATTATCTTCCAGGTTACAAATCTTAATATCTTTATAAAATTTATTGTGCCATTGAAAACAAGAAAAAAAATCTTCATTCCAATTGATTTTTGCATCTAATTGTATTTCTGCTAAATCTAAGATTTTAAAAACATGACTACTAACCTTATCAGCTTCTTCTATCACTTTTTCTTTTAATAAATTATTAATTATAAACGACTTATAAGTATCCTTTACTTCGTCATGAAAAAATGAATTCATATCTGACTTGAAATTCTTAAAATCACCAAACAAAAAAGAATCATTGAACAAATATATGTAATATCTTCTAAAAAAGAAATAAACGCTTTCTTTTGATTTTCTAATAAGTTTTTTTATAATTATATGTAAAGGGAGTCCTTTAATCTTAATTAGTTTTTCTTTTAAAAACATATATATCTATTCTCATTTCTTTGATACTATGATATTTTCAGAATTATTTTTGTCAAGAGAAAAGGCTGCCTTAGCAGCCTTATTATTTCATTATTTAATTTTTAGTATCTTTTTTGTTTTATAGTTATTGTGTTCATTGAGCATTCTGGCAAAATATACTCCTGCAGGCACTGTTTTAGAGTTATAATCTTTTCCGTCCCATTGCACTTTATTACCTTTAAGGGTATTTATCTTTTGTCCTCTTATGTTAAAAATCTCAATAGTTCTTTTCTCATTAAGAGATTTTTCATTATTAGTAAGTTCAAAATTAATCTGATCATTAAAAGGATTTGGGTATGCATTAATCTCTTTTAATTGAGGGACAACTGTATCGACAAGGCTTGTATTTATCTGGTTCATAACCATAGCACTTGCCCCAATACCAAGATTTATTTCATCAACTAATTGTTTACTATAATCATAAATTTGAAATTTTGATGAACCAACCCAATCACCGGGATTTAAAACATAATAGTATGACTCATCATAAATCAAATGTGATCCTCCTGCAAAAGCCGGATTAGAAGCATCATTAACTATATCATAAGATTCAATATTATAACTTAATAATCCGGAACCAAAGGCATCACCGACATATACTAAATCATCAATACCGGGCTGTATAGTTGTTAAAAATGAAGAAATAAAACTTATTGTATGTATTACTTGACCGGTATTAACATCTACGATAAACACAGATCCCTTAATATCATTATAATTTCCTGTACACATTATATGAAGGAATTGATTATTAATGTAAATAATACCTTGAGGGTTAGTACCTACTTCAATTTCAGTAATTTTTGTAAAATTATTCAAATCAATTAAAGCGACTTTACCTATAGAATAATTAGGATATTGCACACCGGTCAAGGTAACATATAATTTATCATTTACAATAATCATAGCTTCAGGTCCAATTCCTATTTCCATACTATCTGATACTTGACTATTACTTAAATCAATTTTGTATAATTTATTAGTCATCATTCCGGTAACATAAGCAAAATCTTCATAAAATATAATACTCCACGGATTGGCTGAATCTTCCAACTCTATTATTGCTATATTCTCTCCGGTATTAACATTTATCACTTGTATTTCATTATCTCCTGAATTAACAACATAAATCTTATCGTCATAGATTTTAATATCGTTACCATACATACCTATTTGGCTAAAGTTATTATTTGCAGTAAAACTTGTCAAATCTACTTTCCCAATTGTTTGACTATTTGCATTTACAACAAACATTTCTTTCCCGAACAAAAAGCTTATACTAACTAATACAAGCATAAACAAAAAGACCTTTTTCATCTTTTCCTCCTTATTTTTTATAATAATTTAAAATTTAACTGGATTTCCCAATTTCTTCCCGGTTCAGGAGTATAAGGGAAATTCTGATATTTTTTATCAAAAACATTATATAACGAATAAACAATTTGAGTTTTAATCTTACCAAAATTTAAAGAAAATGATGTACCGGTATTATATATCTCATATCCTTTAAGTGGTTTTATTAATTGGTCTCTTGTACTCCATTGTTTTCCTTGAGCGATATAACTAAAACTTTGAGAAAAATTATAAAGATTTAAATCAAGACTAATATTCCAATTCCAAGAGGGAGTATAAACGATATACTTACCATAAAACTCTGAATCTTTAGAAACATCCCGAGCTATAATCCTTGTATAATTTGCTTTAATTGTTTGATTTTTAAGAAAAGTATAGGATCCGTAAGCTTCCCAATTTTTTATTTCGGCGTCTTGAACATTACCAGGCTTCCAACCTTGATTTGACCTATACCAAAAGATTAGATTTTTAGTTTGATTCTTCCATATTGCTACACCAATAGAAGGATTAGTTTTAGCATTTGCTTCTACTCTCCAACCTATTGATTCTTCGGCTTTTAAGTCTGGATTGCCATTAGTTTGAGAATCTCCTTTCCAATACAAATCATAAAATGAGGGTACGGTATATGAGGTTCCCAAGCTGGATTTAATCTCAAAATCTATTACCGAATAGACTTGATTATTAAACTCTAATCTCCATGAAAGATAATCATCTAAATCACTATGATTATCATATCTTGTACTCATAACTAATTGAGGAACTACATAATATAAATCTCTCATTATCTTAAAAGAAGAAAAATATGAATTTATTTGATGAGACAACTTATCAATCGAGTTAAGATTATACAACAAATCATTATATTCAAACATACTTTCTTTATATTCATTACCAATACTCAAACTAAAATCATAATCAGCAATGTTTTTATCAGTATTCAATATTGTTTTAATACCATAATTTGTTGAAAGGTTTTCATCTATGGCATAGTAAAATCCAACAGGTGCTTGAGTATTATCATAAATGGATTTTTGTTTTGAATGATATAATTGGCTTTCAATATTTAAAAAATTCAATTGTAATGAATAATAAAGTGCATTATTTATATTTTCCCCTTTTTGGGAAGCTTGTCTGTACATTGACAAATAATTTACAGGACCCGGTAATTGTTTATAAAATTTCTGATACCTAAAATTATAAATAATCCTACTATTATTTAATCTATAATTAACATCAGCTGATAAATTATAAATATTTTTATCATTATATTCTCGTAAATATTTTTTATCTCGATACTCATATTCAAAATCATTGTCAGCTCTAATCACAGAATTATTAATTAAAATTTTTAAATTATTTACAACAAAATGTAGATTTATATTTTGTTTATATGCATTGTATGATCCAATAGATTGACTCCAAGAAAAATTATTCTGTTGTTGTCCTTTTATAGAATTAATTATTATCATCCCGGCAATACCACCTGAACCTGTCTCTACAGAAACATTGTTTTTCACAATTTCAATAGATTCAATTTGATTAATCGGCATATTAGATAAATCAACTTCTTGCCCGGACGGATTAAGAATTATATTATCCCACATAATGATTGTATGTTTTCCTTTATGTCCTCCGAGAGAAATACTTTGTTTTTCTCCGGAAAGCTTTATACCCCTTACATCAAACTCAGGAATGTCTTTAAGTAAATCACTCACTGCCGAATATGATTTATTAAGTGATTTTACCTCAATTCTTTGAGTAACTGTATTTAATCTAAAGTTAGTATCTTCTGCTTGAGTTTTAACAATAAATTCTTCTGTAACAATAGGATTTTGTAGTAATTTTATATAAGGATGAGTATATAAATCTGAAGCCTTAACTTTGGTTTCACTAAAACCTAATCTATAAAACCTTATGATTTCATTATCAACTAGTCTATTAAATATAATTAAGCCCAAACTGTCTGAAACAGTAGAAAATTCTTCACCTTGAGCTGCGACATAAGGAATTGGCCTATTATTTTCATCAGTAACTTTTATAGTCAAAGCATTAAGAGGTAAGCTACAAAAAAGAATTAAAATATATAGATATCTCATTTTATCTCCGGTTTATAAACAATATTATTAACTTTTGTATAGGGATTTTGGATATAAGCAAAATCCATCTCGAAAATTTGATTTAGATATTTTTCATTAAAAACGTTCTTTGCACTACCTTCTGCATAGACTTGACCTTCTTTTACAAACACAATTTTATCAGCAAACTCAGCAGATAAATTTAAATTATGAGAAACCATTACGATAGTCTTTTTTTGTTCTTGATTTATATGTCTTAGCATTTGTAAAATCTCAATCTGATGATTTATATCCAGACTTGACAAACTTTCATCCATTAAAATACATTTTGTATCTTGAACTAATGCTCGAGCTATCAAAACTCTTTGTTTTTCTCCTCCACTTAATTGATTAAAATAACGATTCATAAATTTTGTCAAATCAAGCAATTTGATATATTTTTTGACAAGCTCATAATCTTTATCTTTGTAATTTGCTAAAAATTCCATCCACGGGTATCGACCCATTAGCAAAAATTCTTCCAATTTATAATCAAATTGCAAATGAAACTCCTGCGGAATAAAGGCAATTTTTTGAGCTAATTCTTTTTCTTTCCATTGATTAATAGAAATACCATCTATGAAAATATCACCTTTGTCTATTGCTAATATCTTATTTATTGTTTTTAAAAGAGTTGTTTTTCCTGCTCCATTTGGACCCAAAATAAAAGAAAAATCTCCTTCACAAAAACTTGTTGACAGTCGATTTAATACTTTATTGTCAGCATAGCTCATTTCTATATCTCTAATATCTATCATTTATCTCTCCTTGATTTAAAAATTTTAAAATAAATTTATTTATATCTAACTATATTCCAGATAATTACTCACAATCCAAAAAAATTATAAAAAAAATCTTTACAAAAAAGCTTGCTAATTCCTACTTGTTTACTATGTTATATTAGAAAGGAGGAATTAATGCAAATAACTACAAAAACTGAATACTCACTAAGAGCTTTATGTGAGCTTTGTTTCAGAGAAAAACCTGTTTCTCTTAGAATTATTGCGGACACTCAAAGGCTTCCTCTAAAATATTTAGAACACCTTTTCCGTGATCTCAAAAGTAATGACATTGTCAGAAGCATATCAGGAGCAAAAGGTGGATATATACTTAACAAAAATGCTGAAAATATAACATTATTTGATATTTTACAGGCTGTAGAAAAAGAAATCTCTCCTAATCCTTGTGCTTGTTCTTTAGATACACCCTATTGCATAGGATTACCTTGTAAATTTCATGATGTTTGGGAAAAAATTAACCTTCAAATCTTTGAATATTATAAAAAAATAACTCTTTCAGAAATCTGTAAAGAGATAAAGGAGTAAATAATGCAAAGAATTTATCTTGATAACTGTTTAACTTCCAAACCTGACCCTCAGGTTGTAGAAGCTATGATGCCATACCTAACAGACCATTTTTATTTCCCCGGTAATTTTATTAGTACCGGATCATTAGCTAAAAAGGCAATCAGTGATTTTAAAAAGACTATCGCTCAATCTATGAATGCAGAAGAGCAAGAAATACATCTTACTTCAAGTGGTACAGCAGCAAATAATGTCGGCATAAAAGGTTACATTATGGCAAATGCCGATAAAGGTGGACACATTATATGTTCGGAAATCGACTACCCTGACATCCTGACAAACGCAGCCTTTTTTGAAGAAAGTGGCTTTGATGTTACATATCTCGGTGCTGATAAAGACGGTTTAATAAACTTAGATGAACTTCAAAACGCAATCACAAATGAAACAATCT
>JALNXV010000396.1 GCA_023230175.1 Candidatus Cloacimonadota bacterium | reverse complement strand
TTAAATAGCCAACAACCAAATCATTGTATTTTACTGTTAAACTCTTTACGTTTAAATTCATCTTCTATTGTCCTTTACAATCGGATTTTTGAATAAACAATAAAAATCCTCCAACAAACCAATAACAGAACTAATGCTAAGCAAAGAATGAAGAGATATCTCACCAGTCGACTCGAATCTTCTTATCGATGCATAAGAAACTAAAGAACGCATCGCCAAGTCTTTCTGTGTTATGCCAAACTCCTTTCTTCTCAGTTTGAACTTTTTTACTATTTCTTTCTTCATTGCCTGTTCTGTTATAACATTGACAAAACTACTGATATCATATTTGTTTTCCATATTACTAATATTTTAGCGTTTTTATCGCATTTTGTCAAGTTATTGCTAATATATTAGCGTTTAATTTTAGTCATTTCGACTTAATAATACCTTATTTTATTGGCAACTAAGTTACTATTATGTAAAGGGATGATTTCATAAAAAGCATTTATTATCTATACTATATCATCTTACTTACAAATAAAAAAAACTGGTGGTCACATAGTCTTTTATGTGTTTAGCAGCATCTTATCATTTCAATTTATTGATTAATCCTTTTTTTATTTAATTCTAGATGTAAAAAGCTATATCTTCTCGAATAAGATGGTCTTTTATACATTATTATGTCAAATCCAATTCTATAGTTATCGCCTTTACCCATTCAATAAAATTAAGATAATTATTACTCATATAATCTGGCGAACATCTAAATGTTATAGAAAATACTTCTTCCTTATTTGTCATCAAGAATGTCATTTGGCGTGATTGGCCAGAGAAAATAGGTTTATAAATTGCATAAGCATACTTCTCACCATTGAAATAATTTGAAGAAAAATATGTAACATCGGCCAAACCAAAGATAAATTTAGCAAAATCTTCTTTGGTTTCAATATCTCCTATTTTTGTATACTTAAGTTCGGATTTTCGGAACATAATCAAGACTTCATCTGAATGAAGCTCAAATCCGCCTTGGGAATATCCCTTAAATTTAAAATTACCTTTAAAGTTAAACTTATGTTTCTCAAAGGAAACTGAAGAAGTTAAAGCATTAATATTAATCACCACTTTTATTAAAAATTTTGATTATTGTCTACAAGGTAAAGGAACTTTCTCAAGTTTTTTCAGGGTATTTTCGTAAATTTCATAAGCTTTATCTGATTTCATAAACATTCTGCAGTGTGTAATTACCAAAACCGAAGCTCCGCGTGCACTTAAATCACTTATGTAATTTCCAACAATAGCAGCTGTTTTATAATCCAGTTTGTTAATTGGCTCATCTAAAATATAAAGATCACTGTCTCTAATAAAAGCAGCCATCAAGGATGTTATTCTAAGTTCACCACCGCTAAGCGGTGTAGAAAAACGTTTGAACATAATTGATTCTTTATGAAAGTGTTTAAATAAGTTAACTATTTTTTCTTCGTCTGATGCAACTGTTTCTTTTAACTTGCTTCTGATTATTTTTTCATTGGGATTTCTCGATAATAATAACGATTGTTTAACATATTCGTATGGCGTTCTGGCTGTGAAAAAGTCTTCCTGTTCGACATAAGCGATTTTTTTACGAAATTCATTTATATTATTATGGTTAATCAGTTCCCCTTTATAAAATACTTTACAAGAATCGATTGATACTTTTCTTTCATGAAATCCCATTATAGCTTTCAGAATTGAGGTCTTTCCACTGCCATTAGCACCCTGAATTAGTACAATCTGAGATTTATTGGTTGAAAAAGAGGAGTCATGTAATAATTCGAATGTTTTAGTTTTAATAGTTAAGTTTTCTACTCGCAAAATTTCATTATTTTCCATAAAACAAACCCTCTCGTTTAATCTTATAATAAAAATATAAGACAAATATAACCGTTATTATCATACTAATTGGTAAACTATAAAGAAAAATATAGAATGAAGAGAAAAACAGCGATTGTATCAAAGATCCTATTAATAATGGAATCAATATTAACCAGCTAACTTCCAACACTAAATTTCTGATAAGATAATTACTATTACCATTCAAATACATCTTTTTATGCCTAAAAACTATTTTATCGGCAATAAACGAAGTAAAGATTATGATGGGGATTACCAATACTATGATATTAAAAATTCTATAACGAAATTGAACCAGCTGATAAACATCTAAAATTTCGTTTTTAGTAATTAATTCCGAGTAAGTGCTTGAAGTTTGATTTAAAAAATAGAGATATGACCCTTCAATATCCAAATCAAGATCCTTGCTAATTAAAACCGCCCCTATTTCATAAGATAAATCAGGATTTAAAATAGAATTTTCAAGATTGACGATATTTATTATGTTCAAGGTGTAATTATTGTCTTCATTTTTATAAAAAATTTTATCTCCAATACTTAAATTATGTTTTCTTGATAAATTACTGGAAATTATTACTTGATTTGATAAAAGATAACCATTACTAACTGCCGATAAATTATTTTCATTGAAGTAAGAGGTTTCATCATATGTCATCCCTTCTACTTCTTGATAGATTTCCGCAAATAGAGAATTGCTCAAGTAAAGAAAATTATCTGAAGCGTAAGAATAGAACGTGAGCGAGGTGCCGTAAAAATAATATCCGTTTTCTTCGTGTAATCTTTGATTACTGGTGCCAATCAAAGAAAAACTTGTGTTTTTTATTGTAGTTAAAGAGTTATCAATTTTAATTTGTTCGGGAGATAAAATAAAACTATAAAGGCATACCAAAAAGATGAAGAAAAAATAGTAAATTACATATATCGGTTTCAGTAAGATATATTTAAAATAAATCATATTAGTTTTTCCATTTTCTTTCAAAAAATAAGTCACGAATGAGTTATTTTATTTTCTTTTTAACCTTGTTTGATTTCCTCTATTTAAGATAAAAATAATAATGTTTATTAGCAGTATTGATATAAAACCAAATATGTAAATGGAAAATATTTTACCGCTATAAAGATTATTGAATAACGGCACATCCAAAGAACGTATCGCAGAATTTGTCAATATACCATTGAATATAAGAAGCACTATCAAACTAACAATTCCAAATGAGATATTGGCAATTAGATAATTATTTGCGTTTTCACCTTTTAAGAATAGTTTATTTAATGCTTTTTGATTAATCAAAAAAGATAATATTCCCATAACAATAAAGATAGCGCAAATGAAAATAATACTAAAAATTTGGTTATTCAAAATAGTTGATTCATAGGATTTTATCGTCGTTTGATTGCTTTGATATACGGTTTCGGTCTGATAGATATCCACAGTATAATCTTCGCTATTAAAATCATTTAGATAGTCTTGATATGCCAAATCGCTATTAAATTCT
>JALNXV010000395.1 GCA_023230175.1 Candidatus Cloacimonadota bacterium | reverse complement strand
CGTGGCTGTGAAAACTCTTCCTAAAGGAGTTCTTGTGGAAGTGGAAGTCCTGGCCGCATTGGATTGAATGACTCTCAGTAATTGAGATGAATATAGAAAAGGAGAAATGAAATGAAAAGAATTTCTGCAATCGCATTAGTGATGCTTGTCTTGGTTGCTTCGTTGTTCGCTGGCGGATCCAAAGAGTCTTCTCAGATTCCAGCAGCAAAGGATTCGTTGACTGTTGCATTGGCATCAGAACCTAGGTCTCTTGATCCGTTTGGCTCAAATGACTCCAATTCGACGAATATCAAGCTTCAGGTATATGATACGCTTCTTTATATTGATACTGATGCTTCGATACAGCCCAATCTGGCGGAGAAGTATGAATGGGTCGATGGCAATACTTTGCAGGTCACTATCAGAAAGGATGTCAAATTCCATAATGGCGATCTTCTTAAGGCCAGCGATGTTCTGTACACGCTTCAGCATTCGCAGGAAAGCGAATACACAACCTGGATTGTTGAAGGAGTGAACTTCGACAAGACTGTCTGTGATGATGAAGCCGGAACCGTATCAATTGTTCTGAATGAACCGTCAGGATCGCTTCCAGCCCGTCTTTGCCAGCTTATTGTCGTCAGCAAGTCCTATACAGAGAAAGATCCGAAGATCCTGGAGTCAGCTCCGATGGGAACCGGGCCATTCCTGTTTGACAAGTGGGTAAAGGGCGATAGCTTGACGTTCAAGGCAAACAAGGATTACTGGAAAGGCGCTCCTG
This sequence comes from Candidatus Cloacimonadota bacterium, assembly GCA_023230175.1. Classification (GTDB taxonomy): domain Bacteria; phylum Cloacimonadota; class Cloacimonadia; order Cloacimonadales; family WRIO01; genus JALNXV01. The sequence continues at coordinate 2,612 of JALNXV010000395.1, read as the reverse complement.
CTTACAGCACATTGATTCTCAGATCAATCACCGAGTCAGCTACAAGAACAATCGAAATCAAGTCAGGGAATGTTGATGTGGCCCTGTCTGTAATCGAGAGTGATGTCGAATCGCTTTCAAAGAACCCGGATGTGAAAGTAATCCGCAAGCCAGGCAGTTCAAATACATGGATTGGATTCAACTGCACGGCTGCTCCGTTTGACAACCAGAAAGTACGGCAAGCTGTATGCTATGCAATCGACAAGAAAGCTATTGTCGATGCTGTTTACAGCGGCATAGGTTCCGTAGCAACCGGACCGATTCCACCATCAGTATGGGGATACACTGCTGATGTTCCTGATTATTCATATAATCCAGCAAAGGCGAAGCAGCTTCTTGCTGAAGCTGGCTATGCAAATGGACTTACTGTTGAAATCAAGACAAGCAACAGCCAGGTAAGAGTGGATATTGCTGAGATTGTCCAGCAGTTCCTGAAGGAAGTTGGAATCACAGTAAAGATTTCCACGCTTGAAAATGCAACATACCTTACCGACATAGTCAATATGAATGTTCAGATGTTCATACTTGGCTGGGAGACTACGACTTTGGATGCTGACTATGGTCTTTATGAGCCATATCACAGCGGAATGCCGACTTGGTCGAATACGACTGGCTTTTCCGATCCTGAAGTTGACAGGCTTCTTGATGAGGCCCGCAGATGCATAGATATGGATCAGCGAAGAGAACTGTACAGGCAGGCTCAGATTGCAATTGTCGAAGGTGCTCCAGCCGCATTCCTTTGGGATAAAGAGGATATTGTCGTTACTTCATCTCATCTTGATGGAATTACGATGAATGGCTCTGGCAGAATCAGTTTCTACGGCGCGACTTTCAAATAAACAATTTGTTTCAGCTGGCTGGATTTCCAGCCAGCTGGATCTTGATTTGCTTCTATGCATAATCAGAGAAGGTTTTGGTGATTGTGCATGGAATTGAATTCAGATGTTTTCTTCTGCACTTGCTGAAAAGGAGTTTTATGTGCTGAAATACATACTTCATCGTCTACTGGCAATGATTCCGGTTCTGCTTGGAATCCTGCTTATAGTTTTTACATTGATGTTCTTCTCTCCCGGAAACCCAGCACGGCAATTGCTTGGTGCCAATGCCTCGGAAGAGGCAGTCTGGCAACTGGAAGAGCAGCTAGGGCTTCATGATGGATTCTTCGTCCGCTTTTTCAATTATCTGAAAGATATAGTTTTTCATTTTGATTTCGGGACATCGTATTCGACAGGGCATCCAGTGATGGAAGAGGTTCTTGCACGTTTTCCATACACCCTGAAGCTTGCGGCCTGGAGTGCATCCATTGCCATAGTCCTGGGATTGATAACAGGAATCATTTCCGCAGTCAGGCAGTATTCGACCTTTGATAATGTTGCGACTGTTGTTTCCCTGATCGGAGTCTCGATGCCTAACTTCTGGCAGGGGCTGATCAATATCATCATCTTTTCCGTTGCTTTGAAATGGCTGCCTTCCAGCGGATCCTACGGACCTGAATACTGGATTCTGCCCGCTGTTACTCTTGGCACAAGCTGCGCTGCTTCTGTCATGAGAACAACACGTTCAAGCATGCTTGAAGTGATCCGGCAGGATTATATAAGGATGGCCAGATCCAAGGGGCAAAGTGAATTCATTGTTATTATGAAGCATGCATTCAAGAATGCATTGATACCAATCATCACTGTCATTGGAAACATGTTCGGAAGCCTCCTTGGAGGATCGGTTCTTGTTGAAAGCGTATTTGCAATTCCAGGTCTGGGAAAGTATATGATTGATGCAATTTCCGAGAGAGATTATCCGGTTGTGCTAGGCAGCGTGCTTTTCCTTGCCGTCTGCTTCAGTCTGGTCAATCTTCTGATTGATATTATTTACTGCTTCATCGATCCGAGAGTGATTGAACAGTACCGGAAAGAAGGTCTCAAGAAGAAATTCGTTGCGAAGGAGGCAGTGGCAAATGAAGCGTAGAACAACTGGAATTACATTGAAAAAAAGGAGCCAGGCTGGAGAGATCTGGCGCAGGCTCAGACAGAACAAAGCTTCGATGGTAGGCCTTGTGATCATTATCGTCGTGATTCTCATGGCAGTCTTTGCAGATGTCATCGCCCCTTATGACTACAGCCAGCAGAATCTTGCAGAAAGATTCCAGGGACCAAGCCTCAAACATCTTTTCGGAACAGACAATTTCGGCAGGGACATTTTCAGCAGGATTCTTTTCGGAGCAAGGATTTCATTGAAAGTCGGACTGATATCTGTGATTGTATCTGTTGCAATTGGCGGAACATTAGGTGCGATTGCAGCGTTCTATGGCGGAAGGACTGATAACATTATCATGAGAATACTTGATGTCATCCTTGCTATTCCGGGGATGTTGCTTGCCATAGCAATAGCTGCAACTCTTGGTGCTGGATTGAGCAACATGATGATAGCCATAGGAATCGGATCGATTCCTGGATATGCCAGAGTCGTCAGGGCATCTGTCCTGACGGTGAAAGAGCAGGATTACATCGAAGTTGCACGGTCAATAGGGGCTTCGGATGCAAGAATAATCCTCAGGCACATCATTCTGAATGCCATGG
>JALNXV010000394.1 GCA_023230175.1 Candidatus Cloacimonadota bacterium | reverse complement strand
CTTTGGACATTAATAGTTTTCACAAACAATTTGGATTTCATAATAATACTGAGTTACAGTTTAATCAATGGATGAATCAAAATAGTATATCTAATTATAAACAATACGTAAGTTTATAATTAATAATTCATTAATATAATAATTGTTGTATAGGTAGATACAAATGTGTCTACCCTATATTATATTCCTCACCTCAACAAAATAACATTATAAATCAACGCTTTTATCATGATTTTAGTGTTTAGAAACGCCTATTTATAAGGGTCTATTTTTATGTGTACTTTTTATAGAAAAGAGTGATTTTTATTAAAAATAAACGTTCAAAATTTAACGTTGATCAAAGTAATTCTGGCAAGCAAAATCGCACTTATAATAATATACTTTTTGATAGTCAAACAGAAATGGAATATTATAGGGATATAGTTTGTGTTGGACTTAAAGATGGTTCCATAAAGGATTGTCAATTACAAGTTAAATATGAATTACAATCTAAATACAAATATCAAAACAAAAATATATTAGCTATTAATTATGTTGCGGATTTTGTGATAACTTATTCTGATGATTCGGTAATAGTTATCGATATAAAAGGGCTTGCGGATGCTACAGCTAAATTAAAGAAAAAATTATTTCATTATAGGTATCCAGATATTAATTATATTTGGATATGCAAAAGTATCATAGATGGTGGTTGGCTTGAGTACGATGAAGTTCAAAAAGCAAGAGCAAAACGAAAGAAAGAAAAGAAATTATTGAAAAATAGTTAAATAAGAATTATAATAGTAATATAAATATATTAAATTTATGGAGGAATAATAATATGTCAAACACAAAAAAATTAAAACCACAGAAAACCGTCAAACAAAACAAATCTGAATTAAACCTGAATATAATTAATCAAGCCAACGAGAATTCATTCCCTACCAAAGAAATTGAAATTATAGTAGGTGATAAACCTTATTTAGTGGTTATTGATACTGTCTTTAAAACAACAAAAATAGAGAAAATGATTAAAAGTTTGGTTAAATCAGAGAACATTAAGAAATTTGAGGAATTTGATGAGAGTGTCAAACTCAGTTACTATATGTATCTCTTAATAAAAACTTTTACGAACCTTGATATTCCAGACAAATTAAGTTTTGAGCAAGAAATTAATTTAATTTCTTCACTTATTGATTTAGGTATTTATGAAAAAGTTATGGCTGAGTTCTCAGAAGATGAGATTAAAAAAGTAAATGATTTCTTACATAAATTTAATTTGAATCTGAATGATGCAATTAAAGAAATGAATAAAGATAATGAAATAGAAGTTAGTATTGTAGAAGATGAATTAGGTGGTCAAGTTGAGTAAACCTGCTTCTAGTTGGTCTGAACTTGAAAAATTACTTCAACCTATAATTAACGAAGCAATGCTTGATGAAGTATCAACTGCCGCAAAATTAGAAGAACAAGAGCATGTTCAAGAAGATATTTATAATTCAGGAATCCCAATCATATACAAAAGACGAGGATTTGGCGTAGGTTCAAGAGGTTTAGGTGATATTAGTCAAATGGAATCCACACTTATAGAAAACGGAACAGTCGAAATTGTGAACAAAGCTGAACCTCAAGCATACTGGGATACCCCTAATTCACTCGCAACTAATATAGAGTTGGGATATGGGAATAAATGGTATTCTGTAAGCAGACCTTTTCAACAAAAAACTGTGGAAAGTTTAGAACAAAACAAGAAACATGTGACTGCGTTAAAAACCGGATTAATAAAAAGGGGTCTTACAGTAATCTAATAATAATCTAACATAATATAACCAAATAGTGCTTTTATTTAAAATGATGCAGTTTAGGGTAGTAGATATTTTTATATTTACTACCTTTTGATTTTGAAAATAACTTTATTGATATAGATATAACTAAATAATCGAAATGGAAGTGAATCAATGGCTGAAATAGCTAATAAAATAATAGAAATTACCGAAGATATGTGGCTCAGTTGTAGTGATTTCAATCGCAACATGATAAGTGAATATTTAGATTCTGCTGTACATTTAAGCCCTAAAAGTTTTGCTCAATATAAATCTAATTTAAGGATTTTTGCTTATTGGATTAAAACTTATTGTAATGATAAAAAAGTAACTGAAATCAAAAGTAGAGATTATTTAAGATACCAAAATTGGATTTCTAGTAATGGAGCATCTGACTCAACGATAAGACTTAAACGATCTGCGATAAGTAATTTAAATAATTACATAATGGTTTATTATGAGGACGATTTTCCAACCTTTCGTAACTATATTAATAAGTCTATAAAAATACCCATAACGGGATTTATTCATAAAAAAGAACCATTAAATCCAGATGAATATAGATTACTTTGTGATGAATTAGAAAAACGTCAAGAATGGCAAAAATTAGCTTATGTTAAATATACATATTTCACTGGTTGTAGGCGTGAAGAAGCAAGATTACTCTTAAAAGAAGTTATTAATTATGAACCTATAGTTAAAATGGTAAAAGTTAAAGACGAACAAGGTAATGAAGCAGAAGTTGAAATGACTAAATATAAAAGTCATGATACACGCTGTAAAGGTCGGGGAAAAGTTGGTAAAATAAGGAAGTTGGAATTTAATGAGGAATCAATGGAAGCAATAAAAAAATGGTTAGAAGTGCGTGGCGAAGATGATTGTCCTTATGTTTTTATTTCTCATTATAGAGGCAAAATAAATCAAACTTCTGCTAATACTTTTAATCGTTGGTGTAGTGTTTTATTTGCTGAAATTGTTGGACGTAGAGTTCATCCCCATCTTTTTCGTGAGTCTAGGGCTACAAATTTGGTAGTCCATAGCGGTAAAGATATGGAAACTGCTAGAAAATTATTAGGGCATTTATCTCAGGAAACTACGAAAATCTATGTAATTCGCGAAGACACCGATGATGCAGATGAAGCATTTATTGATTAAATAAAAACTGAATCATGATAAATCCCACATTTTATCATGATTTTTGAATCCAGTAATCCCAATAAAACGGCATTTGTGAATTAGGTAAATTCAACTATTTTACATATTTATCACTTCCCTTTTAGCATATACTATAATCAATAGGAGGTATTTTATTATGCCCACAGACGAAACCAACGAAATCGCCCTACAAAAACTAAAAGACCTCTATGGTGATCAAATCTCTAAATATGAATACGAAGTACGAAAAGCACCATTTTTAGGTAAAGAACCTAAAGGTGCTTTTTGTACGGGTATGACTAGATATAGAAAATATTTTAAAGTTAGTCATATCAAATTAAAAGATGGAAGTAGGATACCTGTAGGAACTGGATGTTTAACCGAACTCATAATTATATTAGTAATAGGTATAAATATTTCAA
>JALNXV010000393.1 GCA_023230175.1 Candidatus Cloacimonadota bacterium | reverse complement strand
GTTATTGACTTCCCCTTCAAAATACAAGACAGTATCAACTATATGTTCTAAGATTTTAGGACCTGCTACAAATCCGTCTTTATTAACGTGTCCAATCATAAATATGGGAATATTTAATTTTTTTGCTGTTTGAGTAAATAAGCCGGCACATTCTCTTATTTGAGTAACAGACCCCGGATAATTATCTAATGAAGTCAAATAAACAGATTGTATAGAATCGATTACAACAACACAAAATTCATTTTTAAATTGTTCAGTAAATATTTTAATCTTGTCTAAAATTTGTTCAGTATCATTTGTACATAGCAAAAAGATATCATCAGACAATAGAGGTTTGATATCATTTAAATCTTTTTTATCATTTTGAAAATCAGTACTTAAGCGTTTACTTCGTAAATAAATTTGTTCGGGTGATTCTTCTCCGCTAACATACAAGACTTTAAATTTTTTAGATTGAGATATATTATGAACGAGTTTTAAAGCAATTTGCATCATAATAGTAGATTTACCAATCCCGGGTTCTCCACCTATTAAGGCGACCATACCGGGTACAATCCCTCCACCGAGAACTGTATCAAATTCATTAATACCTGTTTTAATCCTTGGATATTCGGAAACTTGAACCTTAGATAAAGGGATAGCGTCATTTTTAATGTCAATTAATGATAATTTATCAGCTTTACCTTTTTTTTTAGTTATTCTGGTAGTTTCTACAAAACTGCTCCAAGAATTACATACGGGACATTTACCTGCCCAAACATTAGTTTCATAACCACATTCTTTACAAAAATAGCTTGGCATAATTTACTCTTTTTTTATTATTTTTTCATATAAAAACCACTTTAAAAATATAATTAAATTTTGTCATCATTTTTTTTATATTCAGTGGGTATTAGTTAACATTGATAAAATTAAAAATCCTTTATTTATCAGCATTATATGCAATTGTAGTATAAATTTTAATAACGAAAAAACTTAAAAATATTTATTGACAAAATTTTGAATTTATTAGATTGTCATAATGAATTTTGATTGTATGATGAAAAACGACTATGATAAAGTAAGAGGAAAAAATGACCAAACAAAATTATGATTCGAGTAACATTAAAGTCTTAAAAGGACTTGAAGCAGTAAGAAAACGCCCCAGTATGTATATTGGTGGAATTGGAGAACGCGGATTACACCATCTGGTATATGAAGTCGTTGATAATTCAATAGATGAAGCACTAGCCGGATATTGCGATAAAATCGATATTAGGATTACTGAAGACGGGTATGTAATAGTTGAAGATAACGGACGCGGGATCCCGGTTGATATGCATAAAGAAATGAATATGCCGGCCGTCACAGTAGTATTAACAGTCTTACATGCAGGCGGTAAATTTGATGACAAGAGTTATAAAGTTTCCGGTGGTTTACATGGTGTTGGTGTATCAGTCGTAAATGCCTTATCTGAAATCTTTGAAGTCAGAATAGCACAAAAAGGGAAATTATATAGACAATTTTTTAAACAAGGTAAAGTATTTTCAGAGCTTGAAATCATATCTGATACAGACAAAACAGGAACCTGGATAAAATTTAAACCGGATACTGAAATATTTGAAACAACGAATTTTAGTTTTGAATACCTTTCTGTCAGATTACGCGAATTAGCATTTCTTAATAAAGGGATAAATATTTATTTGACTGATGAAAGAACTGCAAAGCACCATAATTTTCACTATGAAGGAGGTATTAATTCATTTGTTGAATATCTCAACGAAGCCAAAAAGCCTCTTTTTAAAGACCCTATATACGTTTATGGAGAAAAAAATTCAGAAGGAGCTTCCGGAAGTCTAACGTTTGAAGTTTCTATCCAATATAACGAAGGATATTCTGAAAATATTTACAGTTTTGCCAATAATATAAATACAATTGAGGGCGGTACTCACTTAAGTGGTTTTAAGTCCGCATTAACAAGAGCTGTAAATACATATATTAAAAGTTCAGGCTTAGATAAAAATGAAAAATCAACCCCTACCGGTGATGATATCAGAGAAGGTATAACAGCAGTAATTTCTATCAAGATATCCGACCCACAATTTGAAGGACAAACAAAGACTAAACTACAAAATAATGATGTTGAAGGCGTAGTAAACTCAGTAGTTTATGAAAAGTTGATTGAATACTTTGAAGAAAATCCTGCAACTGCAAAAAATATCTGTACTAAAGCAGTTATGGCTGCCCGTTCTCGTGAGGCAGCAAGAAAAGCAAGAGAGCTTACCAGAAGAAAATCAGTGCTTGAATCAGGTAGTTTACCGGGTAAATTAGCTGACTGTACAAGCAGTGACAATAAAACTACAGAAATCTTTTTAGTTGAAGGTGACTCAGCGGGCGGTTCAGCTAAACAAGGTCGTGATAGACATTATCAAGCAGTTCTCGCTTTATGGGGTAAAATGCTTAATACTGAAAAAGCTCGTATTGATAAAGTATTAAATAATGATAAAATCCAACCAATAATATTAGCACTTGGTGCCGGTATAGGTGATGAATTTGACATCAATAAATTGAGATACAGCAAGATTATTATAATGGCGGATGCTGATGTTGACGGTGCTCATATCTGTACTCTTCTTTTAACATTTTTCTATCGATATATGCGTCCTTTAATCGATCATGGTCATATATATATAGCAAAGCCACCCTTATTTTTAATAAAAAAAGGCAAAAAAAATATCTACGCTTATACTGATGACGAACGTAATAAAGCCATTGCAGAGCTTGGCGAAAAAGGTGTTATGGTACAGAGATATAAAGGTCTAGGTGAAATGAACCCTGATCAATTATGGGAAACAACCTTAGACCCTGAAAATAGATTATTAGTTCAAATTGAGATTAACGATGCTGTAGAAGCCGATAGAATGTTTACAATATTAATGGGCGATGAAGTAGAACCAAGAAGAAAATTTATTGAAGAAAACGCTCGATATGTTCAAAATCTTGATATATAATATTAAAGGAGTTTATTAATGTCTGAAGATAAATCACGATTATTATTAGTTGAAATAGAAGAAGAATTAAAAAAATCATATATGGATTATTCTATGAGTGTAATTGTATCAAGAGCATTACCTGATGCAAGAGATGGTTTAAAACCTTCTCAAAGAAGAATTCTTTATGCAATGCACGAATTAAATCTAAACCCGGGTGGGCATTTCCGTAAATGTGCTAAAATCGCCGGTGACACTTCCGGTAACTACCACCCTCACGGTGAACAAGTAGTTTATCCAACCCTCGTTCGTTTAGCTCAGCCTTGGATAATGAGATACCAACTCATTGACGGACAAGGTAACTTTGGTTCTATTGATGGAGACCCACCGGCTGCTATGCGTTATACTGAGG
>JALNXV010000392.1 GCA_023230175.1 Candidatus Cloacimonadota bacterium | reverse complement strand
CAAACACCGATGTTGAGTTTTTCGGGGCTTTGCATCAGGAAGCGTCCGAGCATAAAATAATCCAGAAACAGGTTTGGAATATAATCGGTACCGCGCTTGATGCTGCCGGGCGCCGTTGCAATTAGGGGGTCTCCTCGACCTCCTTCGCTGCTTTGAAAAACGGGTCGATAACTGTCGGGTCTACTATGGCTACAGATGTGTTCCAGAAATACCAGTTATAATCACGGACTTCTCTAACCCTTTTTCGGTCATACTCGCGATCCATATCTACATCGGCAGCATCATCCATAATCACCACTTCCACAGGGCCGTCGGCTTCGATCGACTGGATTACGCCGCCTGATATATCAACCAGAACTCTTGTCGTTTTTTGCATAATTAATATGTAACCTCCTTTTTAAATTCCATTAGATTCGACTGGCTCATTTTCAACCTTAATTTTCTTCTTTCTACCGCCTCTCGCACCGTAATATCTCGCTGAATAACAGGTGAGAATTTTCATAATATCCTCTGCCAATTCTTCTTCATATTTCTTGTCTTTCACTTCCATTATTTCAACTGTGATTTCCAAATTAGTAAATATGGCATCAAGATACTCGTAGCCGAACCGAGCAAGTCTATCTTTGTATTCAATCAATACTCGTTCAACTTTGCCTTCAAAGCACATCTTGATTAACTTATGTATGCCGTTTCGTTTCTCATTTATCCCGCTGGCAATCTCGTCAATCAGAACATACTTGTAACCTTTGGCTTCTGCATGTTTTCTTAACCTGTCTTTTTGTCGTTCAAGGTTTTCTTTCTGTTTGGCAGTTGAACATCTTGCATAAATCACAGTCAACTTTTCTTGTTTCTCTTTCTCAACTCCCATGTAAGCGTCTAAATCTTCCTCACGGAAACGCCTATGCTCACCAGTAGTCTTAAAAGATTTCATCTTTCCGTTGTTTGCAAGCGTCTTGAGCGTGTTAATTGACACTCCAATATATTCGCTTGCTTCTGTGATTTTATAGATTTTCATGCTTTATACCTGAACAGTTTTTCAACGGCTCTTTTTTCTCCCGTGTTTTTTGTTAAACTACTTACAATCTCTTTTTGCCAAATACATTCAAAGTCATCTGGCGCATTGTATCCAGATATAAAAACCGTATGCCCTTCTTTGGCTTTATCTCTGCACCACTGCCAAAAATCAGCATGGTCAAATCTATCCTTATATTTGGTAGTTCCCTCATAAGGCGGGTCGCAATAAATCAAGCTATTATCAGGTATTTGCAAATCCAAATAACTTTCCTTTACAAATCTTACACCTTGCAATAATGGGCTTTGTTTTAATGCGTTTTTATAACTTTCAGCCACATAATCACGTTTGCCAAGTCTATCTCGACGCCATCCTCCAAGCCATTTGCCACCATACGAAAATGCAAAACCAGCATACCCTTTGTATTTGTAGTCATCACTTTTTATCAATTGCTTGTAACAATCTTCAGTAAATTCCTTGTTGGTTTTGGGTAAGTCCGACACACAATCGCGGATGGCGATTAAAGCCTCAATCAAATAAGGATTTATATCAGCACCCATCCGATTCCCTGTAACCTTATCAATCATATTTGCTCCGCCAACAAAAGGCTCAATCCACCATTGCTTAGTCTCCCTTTCAGCAAGCATAATCGGAAGGATGTGTTTAGCTATCCTGTTTTTACTTCCCATATATTTCATTGTCTTTTAACTCCTTAACTAATTTCTCGTTTGCATCTACAATCTTCTGCATATCCTCAACGGACATTTCTTTTTCCAAAGGCTCGAAGAAATAAACCTTCTCGTCCTGTGTCTGGAAATACTCTTTCGTTACCTTTATGACTTTCATGTTTCACTCCTTAAATATACTACATTTTGGGTTAAAAAGCAGGTGATTTTAACCGATTTATTTTGATTTTGTTGGATTTTCATAAGCAGTTTCAACCTCGTAAAACTTTTCATAGTCCATCGCTGTCACTTCCCTTGTGTTGCCAACTTAATGATTGCTTTGATTCTTTGGGATCCTTCCACAATCGTCGCCCGTTCAAAGTCTTTGTCGGGGGAATTAAATTTTCCATCCAACCAAATCAAGACATCCAGCATTTCCGGCGCTGCTGCAATCAGGCGAGCATTCGCGTCGTGCTCTGCTTCGGTTATGCCTGTCGCTTTGCCCGCGGCGGCCCAATAATTGACCATAGCAACATGTTTAGTTTCGGACTGGATTGCGGTCCTAACATGAGTTCTGTCTGTTCGCCACGGTCCGGCGGTGTGCATTCTTCGCATTTTTCATCCCCTTTCTGTGCGCTTGCTTTTTTGGCTTCTCGACGAAATTTACAGTAATACAGCTTCACCAAATTCCATTCGAACTCCCATGTTCCGTCGGGAAGGTGATAGCGGCAGATCCTCTCTACGAATCCGTCGGGCGTGACATAATCTGCCAATTCGGTTACGGCCATCGTTGGGCCATAAGGTTTTCCGGCCTGGGGCGATCCGTCACGAGGATGCCGGCGCCGAACGTACCGGGGTGCTGACAGATGATAGGTTGTCGGCTGCATGTTTTTCTGGCCGGTTGTTTTTAAGAGGGGCCGCTTCATTTTATAGTTCCTTTCTTTTTTAATGCCATAACCAGCATAAAGGCGGCGGCGTGAAGTTGATGCAAAACCATTTCATACTGAATATCGCCCATCGCTGCCGCTTCGACGCTGGCTTCAAAATGTTTGTTGATATCGCCCCAGGCAGCAAAGCCTGGCGTGGCGGACAATGCAAATTCAGCAGACTTTTTTTCGGCTGTGCCCCAATCGATAAGAAGCTCTGTTGCTTTACTCCATTGGTAAAGGGCGATCAATCGCAACGCATTCGCTCGGCGCTTCTGTGCTGGGCTATCTTCCAAATATGTTTTTTCATACTCCCGTTGTTCCGCCCGCAATTCGAGTATGTTTTTACGAAGGCGCTGGCACTCGGGGTGAATACCGTTGCGGAACAAGGAAACCCAGCATTCAAACAAGCGGTAAAGAACGCGCTGATCCCACGGGGTGCTGTTGGTTACGGGCGGAATCGCAACCGCAGATCTGTTCCTCACGAACCAGTCTCTTAAATCCAACTGACAGCTCCCGATCCAAGCGAGGGCGGAAAGTTGCAACACATGAAGAATGCGCTTTTCGGTGTCTTCTGGCACTCTGATCATGCGGCGAATATCAAAAGCGTAGCCGATGGCTTTTGTCTGTTCCCTAAAGCCATCTCCCTTGTTAGAACTGGCCGAAGTACCTAACCCTTCGAGACCTGCCATTTCATAGGCCAATGCCATGCGGTCAAGCAGCTCTTCGTCGTTTTTGCCCAGCGCCATAGGAAGGCCGACCTTTTGCCGAAAAACATATTCTTTG
>JALNXV010000391.1 GCA_023230175.1 Candidatus Cloacimonadota bacterium | reverse complement strand
TGAAAATACCGGGGCATACCTCTCCCTGATCCGGGGGAAAAGGGTAGGCTTACTGACCAATCACACCGCCCTTATAGACTCTACACACCTTGTAGACAGTCTCACCGGCCTGGGTGTGGATCTGAAAATGATCTTCGCTCCGGAACACGGTTTCCGGGGAAATGAAGATGCCGGCTCCCACATTGCTCATCAGACAGACCCGAAAACGGGCATACCCATAGTCTCTGTTTACGGAGCGGGATTCATTCCGGCAGACAGCCTTATGCAGCAACTGGATGTCGCATTGTTTGATATCCAGGATGTCGGTTTGCGGTTTTATACGTACCTCTCTTCCATGTATTATTTGATGGAAGCCTGTGCCCGGAACAACGTTCCCCTCATTGTGCTGGACAGGCCCAATCCAAACGGGCATATAGTATCCGGCCCTGTTTTAGACATGCAACACCGTTCTTTTGTGGGAGTAATCCCCATCCCGGTAGTACACGGTATGACCCTGGGAGAACTTGCCGGTATGATCAATGGGGAATTTTGGCTTAAAGATAGCCTGCAGGTACAACTAACTGTTATTCCCTGCCTGAATTACACACACCAAACCACTTATCAGCTCCCGGTAAAACCATCACCCAACTTGCCCAATAACCGGTCAATTTACCTTTATCCTTCCATTTGTCCTTTTGAGGGCACCCGTGTAAGCCTGGGACGCGGTACCGAATTCCCCTTCCAGGTATACGGACATCCACAAATGACAGGGTATGATTTCTCCTTTACACCTCAACCGGTCCCTGGCGCACAGAATCCTCCGCAAAAAGGGAATCTTTGCTACGGAGTGGACCTTCGAATTTCTCCTTCAGATGATGTTATAAGGGCAAACGGATTCAACCTGGAGTATGTTATTGATGCGTACCGTAACCTGAATGAAAACACGGGAATAGGTGATGCTTTTTTCACCAATTACTTTGACACCCTTGTGGGGGTGGATTATGTAAGGGAAATGATCATCCAGGGAAAAGACGCCGCTCAGATAGCCGAAACCTGGCAGGAAGAACTGGAAGCTTTTAAGGCAAAACGTACTAATTATCTAATATATCCCGAATAATATGAAGCGTCTGGTACTTTTATCATTGGTTATGCTTTTCCTTGCTCCGGGAAGTGTGTCAGCCCAGACACGCAAGGAAGAAAAAGCCGCCCGTAAAGCAGCCCTGGAACAACAGGTCTGCGACCTTGTTGAAAGCGGTACATTTGCCATTTCTTTTGATCGCGCCAACCCGGCACGGGGAATGTCAAGGACCTTGTCCCCGGATTATGAAATGAAATTTGAAAACGACCGGGTAACTACATACCTGCCCTATTTTGGAAGGTCGCACACCGCTCCCATGGACCCGACAAAACTGGCTATTGAACTCATTGACCAGGAAGTTGATGTGAAAACGGAAAAAGACACAAAAAAGGGGTATTCCTTAACCTTTTCCGCAAAAACCCAAACGAACGAAAACATCACGTTTTACTTAAAGATCACATACAGCGGAATGGCAACCCTATCTATTAACAGCAGTACCCGGGAACCCATCTCTTTCCTGGGAAATTTGAATATGTAACTATTTGTTTATGACTACTTTATTTGCTATTATCATGACCTCCCTGGTTCATCTTATTCCCGCACCGGTAAGCCTGGAGCCCGGGGAAGGTTTTTTTACCCTGAATAACCAAACACAATTGTTCCTTACCAGGGAAGCTTCCATGGCGGGGGGAGCGGCTTTATATTTTTCGGAAACCGTAAAGCCGTCCATGGGCATTAATCCTGCTTTTTCAAAAAGTCGGCCCCTGGAAAATGCCATTCTCTTTTCATTGGATAAAACCTTACCTGCAGAAGGGTATACGCTTTCCGTAACCAATCGGTTTATTGAAATATGCGCAGGGGATGATGCCGGTTTTTTCTATGGCGTACAGACATTATTGCAATTGTTGCCCCCTTATGTTTATCAACCGGTATACAAGCCAGATCAGTACACACCTTCCCTGACAGCAGATATTCCCGGTCTGACGATCAAGGATTATCCCGCTTTTGAACACAGAGGAATGATGCTGGATGTGAGCCGCCAGTTTTACACTGTAGAATACATTAAACGTTTTATTGACAGGATGGCCGTTCACAAACTGAACCGCTTTCACTGGCACCTGGCAGACGATACGGGATGGCGCATTGAGATCAAAAAATACCCCTTTCTAACCGAGAAAGGAGCCTGGAGGGGACCCGGAGAAGTCCTGCCCACCACTTACGGACATGCCGGTCAAAGATACGGCGGTTTCTATACACAGGAAGATATTCGTGAAATCGTCTCTTATGCAGCAGCACGTCATGTAGAGATAATCCCGGAAATTGATCTTCCGGGGCATTCCAAGGCCGCCATAGCCAGTTACCCCGATATCCTTTGCGATCTGACCGGGGAAGTGGAACTGAGCATCCAGGGAGTCAGCAACAACGTCTGGTGTGCTTCCTACGAGAAAAATTACCAAATGCTTGAAGACATAGTCCGGGAAATGGTCCGGCTGTTTCCTTCCCGGTATTTTCACGTTGGCGGTGACGAAGTGGTTACCAGCCAATGGGCCAGCTGTACCCGTTGCAAGGCTTTCATGCATGAACACAATATGGAAGACCCTATAGAAATGCAGTCCTATTTCGTTCAACGCATGCAGCAGATCCTCAACAAATTCGATAAAACGTTGGTAGGTTGGAACGAAATTATGGAAGGAGGAGAACTTGACAGGGAAAAGACGGTTGTTCACGCCTGGCAAAGTGCGGAAAAGATCAAGGAAGCCACCGCTGCCGGATACCGGGTGATCGCCCAGCCGGCCCAGTATTGCTACCTGGATATGAAACACACACCGCAGGAACGGGGTATGACCTGGGCTGCGATTTTTGATGTGGATAAAGTTTATTCCTTTGATCCCGTTGAAACAGCAGGGTTGAACCAGGCAGAAGCTTCCAGGGTCCTGGGTGTCCAGGGCGGTTTGTGGTCTGAATTGATGAACATGCCTTCCAATATTGCCGAATACCAGGTATACCCGCGCTTGTGTGCTCTTGCCGAGGTGGCCTGGAGTCCCCGCGAAAATAAAGACTGGGACGATTTTAACAACCGGCTCAGTCGAACGCATTTTGACCGGCTTTATTTTATGGGTATTCGTTTTAGGATAGCACCCCCCAAGGCTGATTACGTAAACGGATACCTGTGTGTTACGCACCAGTACCCGTGGATGGTTATACGCTATACGTGTGACGGATCCCTTCCCGGTCCCGGATCTCCTCTATACAATGGTCCTATTAAAACAGACCGTCCTGAACCTTACCGTTTTGCAGCATTTTTCAGGGACGATATCCGCAGCCAGGTTACC
>JALNXV010000390.1 GCA_023230175.1 Candidatus Cloacimonadota bacterium | reverse complement strand
GGAGCTGGAGCTGCAGAACCTGAGCCGCTGATGACCAGAAGGACATCATCCGGATTCATCTGCTGACCCTGCTTCACTGAAATCTCTTTCACGATTCCGTCACATGGAGCGAATACTTCGTTCTCCATCTTCATGGCTTCCATTACAAGAACCATCTGGTTCTTCTTCACAGCATCGCCTACCTTCACATTGAGGCGAAGGATCAGTCCTGGCATCGGAGCCTTTACAGGAACATCCTGTGCAGGTCCTGCGACAGGAGCGGCCGCAGCGGCTGCCGGAGCGGCAATGCCTTCTGCAACATTGACCGGGTAGGAAACACCATTGACCACAGCATTCGCACCCTGGAACTGAACAGCATACTGCTTGCCATTGATAGTGACAGTGTAAGCATCACAGGCCTTCTTGGCTGCAGCTGGAGCTGCCGGCTGGACGTTCTTGCGGACTCCGTTCGGCTTGGACTTTCCAGTAAGGAAGAGGATTCCCTTCTCTTTGCAGGCTCCTGCAATGAAGAGGTTCTCATCGGTCACCGGAACTCCGGCTTCCTCAAGTGCTTTCTTTGCTGCAGGAATTCCCTTGCTCGGATCCTTGTCATTGATGTCGACGACTTTTTCAGTAGTCGGCTGAAGATTGAGCTGCTCGGCAGCTACCTTGACGACTTCTGGGTCAGGAGCAACAGGTGTCTTTCCGAAATAGCCAAGAACCATCTTTCCATAGCCTTCGGCAATCTTCTTCCACGGCCCGAACATGACATTGTTGAACGCCTGCTGGAAATAGAACTGTGAAACTGGTGTGACCGATGTTCCGAATCCGCCCTTTGCAACGCAGTCGCCCATGGCTTCCACGATTGCAGGATACTTGTCCATCAGATGGTTGTCTCTGAGCATCTGGGTGTTTGCCGTAAGGGCTCCGCCCGGAAGCGGGAAGAACGGAATCTCAGGATTGACCTTTGTGGCTTCCGGCGGCATGAAGTAATCCTTCATGCAGTCTTCGAACACAGACTCAGCCTTTCTGATCTTGTTGATGTCGATATCAAGGTCCCATTCGGTTCCACGAAGAGCATGCCACATGGTGATGATGTCAGGCTGGCAGGTTCCGCCAGAGCATGGGCTCATCGAGAGATCCAGCTGAGTGGCTCCAGCTTCAAGGGCATTCATGTACTGGTCAATTGCAACACCAGCTGTCTCGTGAGAATGGAACACGATGTTCATGTCCGGTCCGAGAAGCTTGCGTGCTCTCTTGATAGTTTCGAATACCACAGCAGGAGTTGAAGTGCCGCTTGCATCCTTGAAGCAGAGAGAATCAAAAGGAATGTCTGCATCAAGAATCTGGCGAAGGACTCTTTCATAGAAATCAGGGTCATGAGCGCCCTTGGCATTTGGCGGAAGAGCCATCATAGTAATGGTGACTTCATGCCTGAGGCCTGCATCATGAATCGCCTTGCCGCTGTCGATGAGGTTATTGACATCATTAAGAGCATCGAAGTTCCTGATGGTGGAGATTCCATGCTTCTTGAAAAGCTGAGCATGAAGACGGATCATATCCCTTGGCTGAGAATCAAGTCCTACGACATTGACACCTCTTGCAAGAGTCTGAAGGTCTGCATCCGGTCCTGCAATCTGTCTGAATTCATCCATCATCTGGAATGCATCGTCGTTTGAATAGAAATAAAGGGCTTGGAACCTAGCTCCGCCACCTGCTTCGAAATGTTTGATTCCAGCATCGCATGCAGCCTGGACTGCCGGCATGAAATCCTTTGTGAATACTCTTGCGCCGTAAACGGACTGGAATCCGTCTCTGAACGCTGTGCACATGAATTTGACTTTCTTTTTCATATTGTTTTTATCTCCCGGGATTATTTATCAGCTTCTCTCTTGGCCGCAGCAATCGCTACAGCAAGCTCTGCATCACCTGTTGCACTGACAGCAGCGCCAGGCACTGCAACTTTCGCTTGTACAGCTCCATTTTTTGCCCCGATATTCCTGCATATCTTGCTCATCAGCTTCGTTGTGAAGATGAGAAGGGTCAGAAATACAAAGACCACACCCATTCCAAGTCCCATAAGAATGAGTCCATCGGTAATTAGGCTAGTTCCCATAATTGCTCCTTGATTGTATATCGCGAAGGCACCAAAATGCCGCTTAATCGCTATTGTCCATAATACAGTTTGTAAGGTTCCATTTCAAGCTTTATTCAATACTCTTGATTGGGTTGCAAGAAATAATCTGAACAAAAAATGCATAATTCACAGTCTATCCGCCAAAAAATGAGCATCTGCTAAATTTCTTTGCAATAGATCGTTTCCGCTGTCAAATCAAACCAATCTCTCATGCCGGTCATGAGGCCTTCTCTGATGTTGAAAAAAACACTGTTTCGGACTATTCTGTTTCACGGAGGCTTCATGATGCATTGCACCAGAAAAATCACAGATCAGCTTTATTACGTAGGACAGAGCGACAGACGCCTTGCCCTTTTTGAAAATGTCTACCGCCTTGATGACGGCATGGCCTACAATTCATACCTTCTGCTCGATGACAAGACAGTTCTTTTCGACTGTGTCGACCATGCCGTCGAGCGACAGTTCCTAGAGAATGTAGAATACGTTCTTGGCGACCGCAAGCTTGACTATCTGGTAGTCCATCACATGGAGCCGGATCACAGCGAAACCATTGCCGCCCTGCTTGAAGAATACCCAGATGTCACTCTTGTAGGAACTGCGAAAGCCCATGGACTTCTCAGACAGTTCTTTGATTTCAAGAAAGAGCCCGCTTTCATCGAAGTGAAGGAAAATGACACGCTGGATACCGGTCATCATAAGCTTTCATTCGTAATGGCTCCGATGGTGCACTGGCCTGAAGTAATGGTCACCTACGATGCCACTTCTCATATTCTGTTCTCTGCTGATGCATTCGGAACATTCGGCGCACTTTCGGGAAACATATTCGCCGATGAATTCGAATATGAGCATCGGATGCTCGACGAAGCCCGCCGCTACTACATAAATATTGTCGGAAAGTACGGGATGCAGGTCCAGATGCTTCTCAAGAAAGCAAGCGCACTTGATATTTCGATGATCTGCCCGCTTCATGGCCCGATCTGGAGAGAGAATCTTGGCTACATCATCGACAAGTACAATACATGGAGCTCTTATGCAAGTGAGCTTGATTCTGTTCTCATCGTATACGGTTCCATCTATGGCAACACAGAAAACGCCGCACAGGTTCTTTCAATGAAGCTTGCTGAACGTGGAGTTAAGAACATGGGTCTTTATGATGTCTCGAAGACCGATATCGCAACATTGGTATCTGAAGCCTTCAAGTACAAGACCATAGTATTCGCTTCCAGCTCGCTCAATGCTGGACTGTTCCTGAATATGGAGAGTCTGCTGCTTGATCTG
>JALNXV010000389.1 GCA_023230175.1 Candidatus Cloacimonadota bacterium | reverse complement strand
TTAAATAGTCTTAAAGTTTCCATTGACATTGCTTCAGGGTTAAACGCCGATACCGGAGAAATTGACCAAGACACTTTTAAAGCTGACTACACAATCACAATGGCACAAACTAAAATAGGTCATTATCTCGATAAAGGATCTGAAGTTTCAGGGAAAATTTTTATTGTTGATATAGGTATACCAAAACTTATATATGATAAAGTATCTCCGAAAATAAAATTATTTAATGAATCAGATATATCTTTACCTTTAAGATTCAAACACAGTCATAAAGGGAATTATGGAAAACTTGGTATTATCGCAGGTAGCCCTTCATTAACCGGTGCAGCAATATTATCGGCTAAGGCTGCATTACATTGTGGGGCAGGGTTAATCACTGTATATCATCATCCGGAATTAGAAACTATTATGGAATGTTCATTGATAGAAGTAATGACAAAAACTGTTAACCATAATGACCAACTTATATTAAATGAAATCATTTCTAAAGATACCTTACTCATAGGACCGGGATTAGGTAAATCCGAATGGGCTTATAATATATTAAAATATATTCTTTTAAATTACTCTCATACTTTAGTTATAGATGCAGATGCTCTTAATTTAATATCAGATAATACTGATTTATTTGAAATTTTAAAAGAAAAATCCAATCAGCCAAATACAAATATAATTATAACTCCCCATCTGGCAGAATTTTCTCGACTTCTGCAAAAAAACATCAATAGTAAATTTTCAATACAATACATAAACAATCATCCCATTGATACCATTTCTGAATTTTTAAACCAATGTAATATAACAATTCTACTTAAAAACCATTATTGTCTATGTTCCAATAAAACAATGAATTTTTTAATTACCGGTGGCAATGACGGATTATCAACCGGAGGTACAGGAGATGTACTTGCAGGAATTATTACTTCTTTTATATCTCAAAACCTTCAATCAAACATTAATAATATTTTATCATCCGAAATAGATATTAACAAAATCATTTTAGAGACTGTATGTACTTCAGTGAAATACCTTTACCTTACTGCAGTAAAATTAAACCAAATTTACTTGACACCTGCAATAACGCCAAGTTTATTGATAGAAAATCTATTTAAAATAAGGAGTTAAAAATGAACAAATCAATTGCATTTATCTTAGGTATCTGTCTAATTATTTCTGCAAATATTATAGGTTCATATTTTTTTAATGCCAGAAAAAGCGTAAATACCATCAAAGTAGTTGGTTATGCCTCAAATGAGTATGATTCAGATATCCTAAAGTGGCAAATTAGTCTTTCTACAACAGCAAGCATCAAAAATTTAGCTAATGGATACGCTACCTTAAACAATGATATTCAAAGTGTAAAAGACTTCCTTGCATCAAAAAATCTTAATACTAATGACATCCAAATTAATTCTGCTTACAGCTACCCAAACTATAACAGAGACGGAGAAATTACTAACTATACCTTTGAACAAAGCATAGCTTATACTTCAAACGATTCCACAAACTTTAAATTAATCGAAGAAATTGCTTATAATTTCACTGAATTAGCAGAAAAAGGCATCAATATTAGAAATTCTAACGTTGAATATTTTATCTCAGCATTACCTGAATTAAAAAAAGAAATCATCTCTGAAGCGACTAAAGACGCAAGAGAAAGAGCATTACAGGTAGCCAATACAACAAAAACTAAATTAGGCAAATTAATCAACGGTAGAGTTGGAGTCTTTCAAATTACTGCACCTCTTTCAACTGAAGTTCAATCTTATGGTATTTATAACACAAGCACAAGAAGAAAACAAATTTCTGTAACAATGACCGGTGTATTTGAATTAAAGTAATATATGTTATCCGATGATTACTGGATGGAAATTGCCTTAAATGAGGCACAACAAGCCTATATAGAGGATGAAATACCGGTTGGTGCCGTATTAGTTAAAGATGACTCTCTTGTCCTCAAAAATCACAACAGAACAAGACAATGTAATAATCCTTTAGCACATGCAGAATCTCTTATCCTCCAAGAAATCCAAAAAACAGAAAAATTTCTTACTGAATATACTTTATATGTTACATTAGAACCTTGCATTATGTGTAGTGGCACTATTATCCTAAGCAAACTAAAAAAACTTGTTTTTGGGACTTATGACTCAAAAGCCGGAGCTGTTGGCTCTATATATAATGTTTTATTAGACAAACATTTTAATCATCATCCTGAAATCATCTCCGGCATTAAAAGATCAGAATGTAGTCAAATACTAAAAGACTTTTTTATATCTAAACGAAAAAATAAAAATCCTCAAATACTTAACAAATAATTTTTATATAAAAATTCTATGATTATTAATTATTTTTTTTATTTAAAAATCGAAACCTACAGGAGACCTACAGGAGACCTACAGGAAATTTACAAGGTACCTCCAAGATGCTTTTTTTTCTTCCTGTAGGTCTCCTGTAGCTATGGTGTAAAAATGTAGTAAATTGATGTAAAAATATCTAAACTATGTGTAAAATTATTTCAGACAAAGTCAATTACAATAATATTTGTAGTAATAGATTACCTGATTACCCAAAAAAGAGGAGGAGCAGACTGGCGTCTGCTCCTTGGTGTTTATGAGAGGAGTATGTTTGAGGGCTTTTTTATTTTTTCATTTTAGCTTGAGCTTTAGTTGTTACATAGTATAAGGTAGGAATAACAAAAAGAGTTAGTATCGTTGACATTATTAATCCGCCTATACTTACAACACCCATAGATTGGCGAAATTCTTTACCGGCAGAACCAATGCCAATAGCCATAGGTAACATACCGAGTATAATAGCAAGATTAGACATCAAGATTGGTTTTAATTTAATAGGACAAGCTTCTAATAATGCATCGTGTACAGAACGTCCTTGTTTTCTCAATTGATTTGCATAATCCAAGATCAAGATAGCATTATTTACAACAATACCAACCAACATAATGATAGACATCATTGAAATAATATTCATAGTCAAGCCTGTTAAATATTGAATAAAGAACACGCCTATAAGTGCCAATGGTACAGTAGATAATATCATTAACGGTTGGATAAAACTTTCCAATATAGCCGCTAATAACATATAGGTTAATAAAATAGCCAAAATACCGGCTTTTAGCATTTCTTGCATAGACTCTTGCATCATCTCGGTACTTCCACCCCATTGCATTTTATAACCTTCCGGCATTTCTATATCAGCAATTCTTCTATCGATTTCACCGGTAACAACTCCAAGAGGAAATCCTGCAGCAGGAGCACCTGTAATTTTGATTGTTTTAGCTTTATCTCTATGAATAATTTTATTAACGCCTTCAGAGAATTTTACATCAGCAAGTTGAGATAACTGATATTTACCCGTAGAGGTCATAATAGTTA
>JALNXV010000388.1 GCA_023230175.1 Candidatus Cloacimonadota bacterium | reverse complement strand
CATAGACTATCTCAATGACAAAAACATCTTAGGAAATGGAGAGTTTATCCTAATCGCTGAAGATGAAAAATCCCTTAAAGAATTATTAGACAAAATGCTTACCAAATTAGGCTATAACGTAATTGCCGTAGAAAATGGCAATGAAGCCCTTAAAACTATCAATCAACAAATGATTAAACCTGATTTATTATTAACAGATATCATTATGCCGGATATGAACGGTGTTGAACTAATCAATAATTTAAAACAAATTTTTCCTGAATTAAAAGTACTTTTTATGTCAGGTTATTCTAATATACCTATAAATTCAAATTATAAAAAATATCCTTTTATCCAAAAACCCTTTAATATTAACAATATAGCTATACAAATCAAAATGATTTTAAAATCATAGTAAATTTTTGAGATTTTAAAAATATCCAAAATTGCTCCAAAAGCTTCCAAAGACTATCTCAAAATAAAAAAAATTATAGGAGTTTCCGGCTTGTAGTTTTAAAAAATCAAGTAAGAACACTCGCACAACGACATTATTCAATAACCCTCATTTTTATTAAAAAATCTACCATTGATTTTTTTACATACCCCCACTTAAATATTATAGATAACATTAAGAGTAGTACTAAAGATTGCAATCATATATAAAAAAACATTTTTATATCTCAAAATGACTTTAATCTTGACAAATAAATTATACAATAAAAAATAACCTATATAAGTTAATCAAATATATATAAGGATAAAGATGAAGTTATTAAAAGAAAGAATTTTAAGTGAAGGTAAGGTAATCAATAACAGTATATTAAAAGTTGATAGTTTTTTAAATCATCAGATAGATCCTGTGCTTATGAATGAAATAGGCAAAGAGATATATACAAGATTTAAAGATTATAATATAACTAAAATACTTACGATTGAAGCTTCAGGTATTGCATGTGCAGTTTTTGCAGGATATCATTTTAAGCTACCTGTAGTTTTTGCAAAAAAACAATCACCTTCAACCATTTCAAAAGATAATATGCTTACAGGTTCAGTATTTTCATTTACAAAAAATAAAGAATATGAAATAGTCGTAGCTAAAGATTTTATTAAAGCTAATGACAGGGTTTTGATTATAGATGATTTTTTAGCCCATGGTAACGCATTAAGAGGTTTATATGAAATAGTAAAATCAGTCAATGCAGAGGTTGTTGCCGCAGCAATAGTCATAGAAAAGTCATTTCAATTGGGAAGAGAAAAATTAATGGATCTAAATATTGAGATTCAATCATTATCAAAGATTATTTCATTAGACAATAATACAATAACAATAAACTAACATTAAGGAGTAAGAATGAGACAGTTAATCAAAGTGTTGCTTATTATAACAATAATAAGCTTACTTATCACTGGTTGTAGTAAATCATCTACCCAAAAAAATGATGAAATTGTAATGGGTTTTATTTATATAGGACCAATAGGTGACGGTGGTTGGACTTATGCACAAGATCAAGCTCGTGTTCGCCTTGAACAAGAACTTGGAATTAAAACTATTTATCAAGAAAATGTAGCTGAAGGTCCTGAAGTAAAAGATATTGTTCGTAATATGATTGACCAAGGAGCGAATATCATTTCAGCCGGTTCATTTGGTTATATGGACTACATAGAAGAAATTTCTCATGAATACCCGGAAGTAAAATTTTTACATTGTTCAGGATACAAAACTACTGAAAATATGGCAAATTATTTTGGTCGTATTTATGAAGCAAGATACCTTTCAGGTATTGTAGCAGGATTGAAAACAAAAGTTAATAAGATTGGCTATGTTGCTGCATTTGAAATTCCTGAAGTTATAAGAGGAATCAATGCTTTTACTTTAGGTGTACAAAGCGTAAATAAAGACGCAAAAGTTAACGTTGTCTGGACACATACTTGGTATGATCCAGCTAAAGAAAAAGAAGCAGCAAAGGCTTTATTAGATGACAAGTGTGATGTAATTGCTATGCATCAAGATACTGCAGGTCCTCTTCAAGCTGCCCAAGAATATAACGCTTGGGCTATAGGTTACAATACTAATCAATATTCGAAAGCACCTAAAGCATTTATGACCGCACCTATTTGGGATTGGGTACCTTATTATACCGAACAAATTAATGCTATCAGAGAAAATAGATGGGAACCTCATAGTTATTGGGGAGGAATGGCTGACGGTATAGTTACACTTGTGCCTCTTACTGAAAACGCTCCTGAGGAAGCAAATGAAATTATAAACAACAAAAAACAACAAATTATTAATGGTACTTATACTATTTTTAAAGGTCCTATAAAAGATCAGAATGGAACTATTAAAGTTCCTGAAGGTGTTAGTATGACAGATGCAGAACTACTTTCAATAAACTGGTTTGTCCACGGAGTGGAAGGAAAACTTGAATCAAATTAACAAAACAGAAGTAGTAAATATGACAGGTATCTCCAAAAAATTTGGAGATACCTTTGTTAATAAAGATGTAAATTTCACTATGTATAAAGGTGAAATTTGTGCATTATTAGGTGAAAATGGAGCCGGCAAAAGTACATTGGTAAATATGCTTTCCGGCATTTATAAACCTGATGTGGGATTAATAGAAATAAAAGAAAAGTTTGTTAATTTTGATACTCCTAAACAAGCTATTCAACATGGCATCGGTATGATACATCAACATTTTAAGCTCGTTGATGTAATGACTGCTAAAGAAAATATTATTATTGGAAGAAAAACAAATTTATTTATCAATGAAAAAAAACTTACAAAACAGATAAAAGAATTATCTAAACATTTTGATATTATAGTAGATCCGGACAAAAAAGTCTATAATATGTCTGTCGGAGAAAAACAAAACGTTGAAATTTTAAAAGTACTCTATTACGGTGCAGATATTTTAATTTTAGATGAGCCTACTGCTGTCTTAACACCTCAAGAAACTCAAAAGCTTTTTAAGGTTTTAAGAAAGATGAAAGAACGAGGTTGTTCAGTTTTAATTATTACACATAAATTAAATGAAGTTATGGAAATCAGTGATCGTGTAGTAGTTATGAGAAAAGGTGAAGTTGTAGGTGATATATTAACTTCAGAAACAAGCATAAAAAAACTTACAGATATGATGGTTGGACAATCAATTGATTTAAGTATTAAAAGAATAAATTATTCTAATAAACAAGAAATATTTCAAGTAAAAAATTTAACAGTGATTGATCACGATAACATTCATAAAGTGAATAATGTCAGTTTTAAACTTTCAGCCGGGGAAATTTTAGGTGTTGCCGGTATAACAGGAAGTGGTCAAAAAGAACTTTGTGAAGCTATAATGAGCTTAGAAAAAATACATTCCGGCGATATTATATTCGAAAATAAAAATATCGTTGGTTTGAGTTACCGAGAAATACTCGGATT
>JALNXV010000387.1 GCA_023230175.1 Candidatus Cloacimonadota bacterium | reverse complement strand
AGAAACATATTTCTTCAGCCGAACCGGTTATACAAATCGTTGGGGCTGGGAAATCTATATCCCTGTCAAACAAGCAGAAGAAAAATTCAAACAAATAGTACTTAAGGCTTTAGACTTAGGTGGTTTATTGGTCGGTCTAGGAGGAAGAGACGAAAACAGAATCTCTGCCGGTAATGTCGGTTTACCTCTTATGGGTCAAGAATATGATGGTCTTCACACTCCAACTAATGCACCTTTATTTGACGCAGCAATAGATTTAAGCAAAGAGTCTTTTATCGGCAAAGAAGCATTAGTTAAAGACAATGACGAAAAAAATGATAAAAGAATGGTAATTATCATTGCTGAAGGAAACGTAGTAAACAATGGTGTTTACCTTAATGATAAAAGATTAGGTTCTGTCACTTCATGCATTATCTCACCAAATGTGGATCAAGAAAAAAGAGAATATCTCGGTTCCAACCGAAAAAATGTAAATGAAGAAAACGGAACTGCAGCCATTGCCCTTGCCTGGTTATATAATAGTCCTTATGAAAAAGATAATGAAGGCAATGATATTATTGAAAATGAAGGAAAAGCCGTTAGAATTAAAGTAGAACTTTTCAGAGAAAAAGATGGTCAAAAAACCGGCAGACCTGTGTTAGGTTACATCTCAGCTGACGGCATTAATCCTGCTACAGCTCCAAAAGCATTAAAAAACATTGAAAAACTATAATTAAAATACTCCGGGAGTCCAAAACTCCCGGTTTTCTTTTTAACCTTTAAGATTCAAGGAGTTACTATGAATCAACCTAAACAACAACAAATTAATATCAAATTAGATGAAAAAATAGGAGAAGGTATTTACTCAAATTTCTTCTTAATCTCAAATACACCTTCTGAATATGTACTTGATTTTGGTAGAATTGTGCCCGGTTTAAGAGACGTAAAAGTTTACAGCCGAATAATGACTACACCACAACATGCTAAACAATTACTAAAATTACTTCAGCAAAATATTGAACAATTTGAAAAACAGTTCGGAGAAATAAAACTCCCACAAAATCAACAGGTTGAAAATAAAAACGTTGGTTTTCAAAGCGTTACAAAGGCAGAATAATGATTTCTGAAATCAGACAATTAGATAACTACTCATCATCCAACATAACACTACTCACAGATTTATCATATCTTATCTATGATTTCAGACATGAACTTGCAATTTTAAAAAATAAAGGTATCAACTACACTAAAGAGAATGCTATTGAGGAAGTAAAAGATTATTTAATTACACCTTATGAATTGTACTACATTTCTATAAATGAAAAAACAGTTGCATATTTAGTCTTAAAAATCTTTGATGATACTGTCTGGATTGAACAGTTATTCACACTTAAAGAACATAGAAGAAAACATTTAGCCCAAAAAATGATAGATTTTGCTACTAAAAAAGCAGAAACTCTTGGCAAAAATACAGCCTTTGTAAATGTTCACCCAAACAATGAAAAAATGCTTAAATTTCTTGCTAATCAAGGCTACACTGTTTTAAATCTATTAGAAATAAGAAAATCATACCCAAATGAAAAAATACAAACAAAAATAACTATTACTCATAAAAAAACTAATCAATCTTTTGATTTTGATTATTAAACGGAAGGAGAAAACTATGTACGGAAAAATTAAAGACGATTTACAAAAACTCTTTGTCGAATTAAAAGAACAAGGACTCTATAAAAACGAAAGAATTATCACCAGTGAACAATCTGCTCATATCCAGGTATCAAACACAAAAAGCGTAATGAATTTTTGTGCAAACAATTACCTTGGACTAGCCAATCATCCACAAGTAGTTAAAGCAGCTCAAAAGATAATGGATGAATGGGGTTATGGTTTATCATCAGTAAGATTTATCTGTGGTACTCAAGAAATCCATAAAAGACTTGAGGATAAAGTTTCAGAATTTCTTGGCACAGAAGACACTATACTTTACGCTGCTTGTTTTGATGCAAATGGTGGTATCTTTGAACCTCTTTTAGATGAAGATTGTGCCATTATTTCCGATGAATTAAATCATGCATCTATCATTGACGGTGTAAGATTATGTAAAGCTAAACGATTCAGATACAAACACTCAAATATGGAAGAACTTGAAAAATGTCTCCAAGACTCTCAAGACTGCAAGTACAGATTAGTTGTTACTGATGGTGTCTTTTCAATGGACGGAGATATTGCAAAACTTGATAAAATAGTTGAACTCACAGACAAATATGATGCTATGGTTATGGTAGATGATTCACATTCAACAGGATATATCGGCGAGACAGGCAGAGGAACTGCTGAATATTATAATTTAACAGACAAAATCGATATCATAACTACTACTTTTGGAAAAGCTCTCGGAGGAGGTAACGGTGGCTGTACTTCGGGCAGAAAAGAAATAATAGAACTTCTCAGACAACGCTCCAGACCTTATTTATTCTCAAACACGCTTGCTCCGGCAATTGTTGGTGCAACTCTCGAAGTTTTAGATATCCTAACAAAGTCACAAGACCTCATAGTAAAAGTAAAAGAAAATGCAAAACTATTCAGAAACTTAATGGAAGAAGCCGGATTTAAACTTAAAGAAGGCAACACTGCAATAGTTCCTGTAATGCTTTACAACGAACCTTTAGCTCTAAAAATGGCTGATATGCTTTTACAAGAAGGTATTTATGTAATCGGATTTGCATATCCTGTAGTACCAAAAGGTCAGGCGAGAATCAGAGTTCAGCTATCAGCTGCACATTCAACAGAAGATGTTAAAAAAGCTGTTGATGCCTTTATTAAAGTGGGCAAAGCTTTAGAAGTGATTAAGTAAAAAGAATATAAACATAGGTTTACATAGCTGGTTTGCTATGTAAACCTATGAGTTTAATTATGACTAAAAGCACCCTATACCTCGTTCCAACTCCTATAGGTAATCTTGAAGATATCACTCTAAGAGCTATAAGAATTCTCAAGGAAGTTGATTATATTTATGCCGAAGATACCAGAACTTCAGGAGTTTTATTAAAACATTATGAAATCAAAAACAATCTTCGTAGTTATCATAAATTTAATGAAAAAGCAAAATGTAATGAGATGATTAGTTTATTGCTTGAAGGTAAAAACATAGCCATTATTTCTGATGCAGGCTCACCGGGTATATCAGACCCCTCAAACATTATAATAAATGAAATAATTAGCAATCCCAAGTATATTGATAATGTCTCAATTATCCCCTTACCCGGAGCTACTGCTATCATTCCTGCACTTACAGCCTCAGGCTTTAATACCGACAATTTCATAATGTTAGGCTTTCTTCCCTCTAAAAAAAAAGACAAAGAAGCTCTTTTAAACAAAGTCAAAGATTTAAATATGCCTGTTTGTTTTTACGAAGCTCCACATCGCTTAGAAAAATTCTTAAATGAACTC
>JALNXV010000386.1 GCA_023230175.1 Candidatus Cloacimonadota bacterium | reverse complement strand
CGACTCTTCGTTCCATCGGTTGGTGGCGTAGCCAAGCGCATCGCCCTTAAGGTTTGATGTGAAGTACTTTAGTACCGCTTGGTTGGTTACCATTATCTGTTCACGGTCAGAGAATTGCTGTTTCTCTTCGGGAGAGTAATCCTTTTGTGGTATACGGATATTAAACTCCTTGGCAAGTAGTTTTATGGCATCAATCCACTCAATTTTATCTTGTAGCATAACCAGCTGCACGGGGCCACCACCCACGCCACACCCAAAGCATTTGCAAATATTTTTCGCTGGTGATATGGTGAAACTTGGTGTACTCTCGGTATGCGCCGGGCAATGGCAAACGTAGTTTACCCCTGCCTTTTTCACATCTATGTTAAGTTTGCTAGCAACGTCGAGTATGGGGATGTTGTTAATGTTATCAATTACTTCTTGTGGTATCATATATATGTGCGGATTATGCGGTTAGTAGTGGTGATATTTGGCAAGATTTATTTTACTTCTTAAAGCAGGTTAGGTAATCGTATCTATTTCTTATTTTTTCAACCCTGTCTGGTGTTGTTAGAACGTATGTGCCTCTTGCCACGTTAATTGCCACTATGGGCTTGGTTGTTGTTTTTTCGGGGATTATTGAGTCGCCGTTAAAACGCGTGTCCTCTTTGTGGGCACGCTTAATTTTTTTTGCTGCCATAATTTTATTGGTTTAAAAGAAGGGCGGAGGGAAACCTAGAAGAAAACCTCCGCCCCATGATGCTGCGCTGTATGCGGGGCGCAGCTAAATGAATTTACTGGTTGCCTCTAGGCAGGCGTTTATACGTTTGGTTGGTAAATCTTTTTGGAAGGATATATCCACATCCAGCTTCTTGCTTAAAAAGGTGTCGAAAATCTCGTCAACCTCCTCTTCGGTGGTTTCGGTGTAAACCTCGTGGTGAAAGTTTATGAATGTTCTGCCAAAATAGCTCACCGAAAAATTGTTTCCCAGTGGCATGATGCTCCAGTATGCATTTTTACTGGTTTTAATATAGGCGTGCGGCTTTGATACCGATTTATAGCATTTACTAGTCATGTTGATATATTTTAGGAAGTGAAATTATTGGATTGGGCTTGTAGTGTTTTGCTGTTTCAACAATGGCATCTAAAAGCCCAAAAGGGATTAGGAACATCTTATTCTCTGCCGAAACATCGGAAACAAGCCACTCGTGAAAGCGGTTAATGCTTTGCGTTTGCCTTTTGGCTTGGCGTTTGTTTACAGGCTTTTCGGCTGCTGCTTTCCTAAACTGTTTGTAGTTGTTTAAGAAAATTTCGAGTAGCGTAATCTGCTTATCGTTTAGGTTTGTAATATTCATACTAGTAGCCTTTTATTGTTAAAACAATGCATAGTATTACGGCTAAATAGGTAGTCACTAGAATGATAGTTGAAGTTGTGTAGGAGACTTGTCCTCCGTTCCGTTTTCTATCCTTTTTATTTCTCTGCTTATTTGTATGCATTGTTCTAGTTTTTTAAAGTTTTGGCGTTGTCGGCTAGGAATAATTATCAGTATATCAATGTAGTTGCGGTTTATAAAGTGGTAAATAGAGTTTCCCTTATATGGGTATGCATTGAGGTAAAGCGTAAGGTTGTCAACTATCTTGGCGCACAGTAAAGGGTTCTTTTTTCCGAGATTGGAGTTTATTAGCCGCCTGCGCTGCCTTACCATGTTCACAAGCCAACTCCTTGTAGCTGTAGGATCCATAAGCCATAAGTTTTAGTATTGGGTGTAGTGGGTTGAATGAGAATGCTTTTACAAATGGGATTGCTGAGGCTATGCCTGTAGCCACTTCAACTAGTCCGTATCGGCTGTTTTGCCAGCCGGGCAGTAGGGCAATAACATCGACTATGGTGGTAATGCTTGCCAACTCGTTTTTAACAATTTCGGTTTCGCTTACATTGCCTAGGTGATTGCCAATGTTATGCGGATTAATTACCATGTGCCCTTGGTTTATGTACCAGTCCTCAGCGTCTTCAAAGAGTTTGGCGTTTCCGTTTGGCATTCCGGTAATTGGTCCGCAGATGTATATTATTAAAGGCTTTTTCATTTGGCTAGGTTGTTTTGGTAGGCGAAAATTGTTACTTCGTTTTTTGAGTTCACCTGTAGTTTTCTGAAGATGTTTGCCTTATGAGCTATAATTGTTCCCTGGGCAATAAATAGAGTTTCGGCTAGTTCAGCATCAAATAACCCTGCCGCTATTAGCTGAATTATTCTTATTTCCTGTTTGGTCAGGTACTCTCCATTAGGGGCAATAAGTTGTCCGCAAACCTTGTGGCCGAAAGGGCAATCCTTTCTTTTTCCACAGAGCCAAAACTCTTTTGTTAAATCGTTGCTTTCTGTTATGAAGTCGGGGGTATTGTCGAAACCTCCATAATTGCACCAAACATACTGGTGAAGCATTTCATCGATGGTTTTTAGCCCATGTTTATTTAAGGATACAATTGCCTGGGTGTTATTAAGCATCTCTTCTTTAAATGCTGCAATAATTTCTTCTGGCAAGTCGAAGAATGCGATGGTTATCCCTCCGTGTATTGCAAAAAGGTTTTCCTTCTCATCGGAAAAAACCTCAATGTTGCTATCAATTAGACCTGCCGGTAATTTCTGTTTCATAAGTTTTGGCTATTCGTTTTGCGGTTGCTAAAATTTTAAGGTTTTTCCTCTTCCTATTGAGAACCTTGTTCACGTATGAGTAAGAAAAGCCCGTCTCTATGGCTATTTTCTCTTGCTCTCCTGCTGGTAAAAAGCGTTTAACCTTGTCTATCTCTTTTTTAGTCATAAAAATACTGTTAATGAAGTATTTACAGGGTTTGTAAATTGTGCTATATTTGTGCTATAAATGTGCTAACAAATGTAAATCACAAAATGCAATTATGCAAACAAATTCATCACAAAATGCAATTTATTTTGTAGTTGAGCGATTACGCTCTTATTTTCAGGTAGATAGCAATACGGCCCTCGCTGAAATATTAGAGGTTGCGCAGAGCACTATTCCTACTTGGATAAGTAGAAATACTATCGACTATAAACTTATAATTGCAAAATGCGATAACATTAACCTTAATTGGCTAATGTTGGGCGAAGGGAGAATGCTCCGAGATGGTAGCGACGACGAAAACAAAAGCTTTTTAGAAAAAGACGTCGAAACACTACTGAGAAGAGTAGGCACCCTTGAGGCTAAAATTTTGGATTTAAAGAAAAAGTGCGAATTACAGCACAATGAAATTCAACGGTTAGTCCAGGCAGAGTTCGGTTTTAAAGCCGCAGAGGGTGACGTCCCCTACAATTCTACCCCTGACAAACCAACACAAAACCCACACAATGACGAAAGCGCCACAGAGTAATTACTTGATGTTATGAGTATTATGTTTGAGGGTTTAAGTTCAGGTGGCACCACAAAACCCCAAGCAAAACTGCTTGG
>JALNXV010000385.1 GCA_023230175.1 Candidatus Cloacimonadota bacterium | reverse complement strand
AGATGATCAACAGAGCTAAAAAAGGAATTTGATATAAAATAAATGTATGATATATTTAGCAGATACAGCCAATATAGATGAAATTAGGGAATTGTTTAATTATTTTCCTATGGAGGGAGTTACGACCAATCCTACTATTTTATCACACGAGAACAAAAATATGTCAACTGTTATTCCCCAAATACAAGAATGTATAAAAGATAAGATGTTGCATATACAAACAATTAGTGAGAGGGCAGAAGATATATTATTGGAAGCTCAGCGTTACCGTGACTATTTTAATTTGAATGATAACTATTATGTCAAAATCCCAGTAACCAAAGAAGGATTTAAAGCTATAAGACTTGTAAAAGATGCAGGGATGAAAGTAACAGCAACTGCAATATTTACTCAACAAC
Organism: Candidatus Cloacimonadota bacterium; assembly: GCA_023230175.1. Lineage (GTDB taxonomy): Bacteria > Cloacimonadota > Cloacimonadia > Cloacimonadales > WRIO01 > JALNXV01. The sequence continues at coordinate 3,039 of JALNXV010000385.1, read as the reverse complement.
AGGCTTTAATTGCAGCAAAAGCTGGCGCTGATTTTGTGGCACCATATGTAAACCGACTAGACAATATCTCTTCTCATGGAATAGATGTAGTTGGAGATATAGTAGAAACATTTAAGTCCTATCATATAAATTGTAAAGTGCTAGGTGCTAGCTTCAAAAATGTAGACCAGATTTATAGAGTAAGCATGGTTGGTTGTCATGCAGTCACTGCATCTTATGAGGTGCTGGAGGCAATTATGAAACATCCGATGACTGACAAGGGAGTGATGGACTTTGAAAAAGATAGTAAGAATCTTTATGATATTTAATTCAGATGTTTAAATATATATTTATTAAAATTAACAAAGGAGTATAACCGTATGGCGCTAGAGCCAAAAAAAAAATGTATGAAAACAAGAGCAGTGAGACTGTATGGTAAGAAAGACCTTCGTCTGGAGGAGTTTGAGTTGCCGCCCATCAAAGATAATGAGATCCTTGCTAAGGTTGTATCGGATTCGATTTGTATGTCATCCTACAAGGCGTCGTCACAGGGTGCAGATCATAAACGTATTCCCAATGACGTGGCGGACAACCCAATCATCATCGGACATGAGTTTGCTGGTGAACTACTTGAGGTAGGCGCCAAATGGGAAGGTAAGTTCAAAGCGGGTGATAAGTTCTCAATTCAGCCTGCATTATATTATGTCGATGGTCCTGTGGGGATACTTAGTGCTCCCGGTTACAGTTACAAATACGTCGGTGGTGATGCTACCTATGTGATAATTCCCAATGAGGTAATGGAACAAAACTGTCTGCTTATTTATTCCGGTGAGGGATATTACCCCGCTTCGCTGGCTGAACCACTCTCTTGTGTGATAGGAACCATGCATGCCAATTATCATACCACCCCCGGAAGCTATGCACACAGGATGGAGATAGTGGATGAAGGGAAGATGGCAATCCTGGCTGGCGTGGGACCTATGGGGCTTGCAGCAATCAACTACGTATTGCATCGTAAAGATCGCAAACCTTCATTGGTTGTTGTGACAGATGTAAATCAGTCGCGACTGAACCGTGCTGCAGAGATCTATTCAGTAGAATTCGCAGCTTTACAAGGCATTGATCTACGTTATGTAAATACCGGTAATATTGATGACCCTGTAAAGGAACTAAAAGCACTAAGTGATGGTATGGGGTATGATGATGTGTTCATTTTTGCACCTGTGAAACAAGTGGTGGAGCAAGGAGATGCAATCCTTGCATTTGATGGTTGTCTCAACTTCTTCGCCGGACCGAATGATCCCAATTTTAGTGCAATGCTAAATTTCTACAAAGTTCATTACGCTTATACCCATATCGTTGGTACTAGTGGAGGCAATAACGATGATATGGTGGAAGCTCTCGAAATAATGAGTAGGGGCCTTGATCCGGCAGGTCTGGTCACACATATCGGGGGACTGGATGCAGTTGCTGAGACTACAAACAACCTGCCCGATATCCCTGGAGGGAAGAAATTGATATATACCCATCTATATATGCCGCTTACACCCATAACCGATTTTGAAAAGCTGGGTGAGTCAAGTGACCTCTTTAAAGAACTGGCTAATATCTGCAGAAGACACAAGGGATTATGGAGTGTGGAAGCAGAAACATATTTACTCACAAATTTCGTACAATGAGAAAATAGTGAACACTTTCTGATCAAACATCATAATTCCCACGATCCTAATGATCTTTTTTTTAAGTAATTAACTCTTTTAATGATACATCATGCATTAATTATTCTTTGTTATTGTGATTTTATAACGATTTTAAGTTAAAATGTATTAAATAAATAGCTTTATTGTAGATCACGTTGATATATATATTATATTTGCAAAATTTAAATATGCTAAACCGGTTTAGCGATTTGTTATAATAATAAACCAAACAAATCTGACTTTTACTAATTTGATATGTTTTGATTTTTTACTACTTCTAATATATGCTAAACCGGTTATGTCAATATATTTTTTATACAAATAACAATTAACAATGAAATCAAAAAACATTTGACTGTTAACTTATCATAGATATTTACTTTATTAATAATTAAAAAAATGTTGTTATATGATTAAATCTTATGTCTCTCCTCTTTTGACGAGGAAAAGCCTGTTTAAAAAGATGAATTTGATGTTCATTTTTTTACTAGTTGCTATCAACCTGAGTGCCGAAATTTATGCCAACCTTGGTCTTTCGGCTCAACAGCAGCAAAAAAAGGAAATTTCGGGTAGAGTGATTGATGAAAGCGGAGAAACTATAATCGGAGCTAACATCATTGAAAAAGGTACTACAAATGGAACTGTGACAGATTTTAATGGAAATTTTTCATTGTTGATTGAGGATGATGCAATCCTGCATGTTTCTTACATTGGTTATTATCAACAAGACATACCAATGAGTGGAAAGACATCAATAGAAATTGTTTTAGTAGAAGACACAAAAACATTAGATGAAGTTGTCGTTGTTGGTTATGGTACACAGTCCAAAAAAACATTAACAGGAGCAATTTCCAGCATAAAAAGCGACGAAATTGTGGCATCTAAATCATCAAATTTAGTAAATAAACTTCAAGGAAAAATTTCTGGTTTGAATATTCGCATCAATACTGAACAACCGGGTATATACGACAATGCAATTAATATACGTGGTTTTGGAACACCCTTGTTTATTATTGATGGTGTAGAAAGGCCTGGGAGTGATTTTCAAAGATTAGCCTCAGAAGATATTGAAAGTATAACTATTTTAAAAGATGCATCTGCTGCTATTTACGGACTAAATGCGGCAAATGGTGTTGTTATGATTACAACCAAAACTGGTTCAAATCAAAAAACAAAATTTCAATTCAGTTCAAATTTTGGCTTTTCAAAGCCAACCAATACGGTACCTCTATCGGATGCGTACCAATACAACCTGCTGCGTACAGAAGCTGATCTAAATTATGGAAACGCGCCCTATATGTCCCAGGAGGATCTTGAATTATGGAAAACAGGTGGTCCTGGGTATGAAAGTACAGACTGG
>JALNXV010000040.1 GCA_023230175.1 Candidatus Cloacimonadota bacterium | reverse complement strand
CACAACAAATCAAAGAGCAAGCAAGGATGCTCGTACATTAAAAAAAAGATGCAAACAAGATGTTCATACAACAAAATATTTAACTACCTTATTTTATATACAAAAGCAATAAAATTAAAAAAAAGATTGTCAAAATCTCATAAAAAAACAAACTTGATTTTATAAAGAAAATATATAATTTGGAGGAATACTTATGAATACCACTTCAGTTGAAAACAAGAAGATCCTAATAATCAATTGTGGCAGTTCTTCTCTTAAATACGAAGTTTATGAAATGCCTTCTGAGAAATCTTTAGGAAAAGGTACTGTAGAGCGAATTGGTGATAAGGCTGCATTCATTGAACAATCAAGTTCAAAATCAAAGTATAAAGAAAACCATATAATTCCGGACCATAAAACGGCAATGGAATTAGTTTTAAAGCTCCTTGTTTGTCCGGAAAATGGATTTTTAACAAATATTGATGAGATTTCTGCAATCGGTCATAGAGTAGTTCATGGAGGAGAAAGATATGCATCATCAGTTTTAATTACAGATGATGTCATTAAGGCAATTGATGAAAATATCGAGCTCGCTCCATTACATAACCCACCTAATCTTACCGGCATCAAAGAAACAATAAACCTTTTACCCCACTTAAAACAGGTTGCAGTTTTTGATACAGCATTTCATCAGACTTTACCACCATCAGCATATTTATACGGTTTACCAAGATCATTATACGAAAAACACAAAATTCGTAGATATGGCTTTCATGGAACTTCGCATCGTTATGTTTCGTCAAGAGCAATGCAAATAATTAAACGATATCCGGAAAACACAAATATAATTTCTTGTCATTTAGGAAACGGTGCTTCAATTACTGCAATTTCACAAGGTAAAAGTATAGATACGTCTATGGGATTTACACCCCTTGAAGGTTTAATTATGGGAACACGTTCAGGAGACATTGATCCTTCAATAATCTTCTTTTTAATGGAAAGGGGATATTCAGTTCAAGATTTAAATAAAATGTTGAATAAGGAATCCGGACTACTTGGTTTATCAGAAATTTCCAATGACTTAAGAGATCTTGAACAAGCAGCTGAAAATGGAAATACCAACGCACAAGAAGCTCTTGATGTTTACGCATATAGAATCAGAAAATATATAGGTGGATACGCTGCTAATTTAGTTAAAGTTGATGTATTAATTTTTACTGGTGGTATTGGTCAACATGGTGTCAAAATGAGAGAAAGAATTTGCCATAACTTAGAAAATCTTGGTATTTTTATGAATTACGAACAAAATAACTCTTTAGGCTCGAAAGAGGGTATTGTTTCTCATAATTATTCACCAACTACAATTGCAGTCATTCCAACTAATGAAGAACTACAAATAGCTTTAGATACTTATGATATAGTTTTTAATGGAGAAAAGTTAGACACAAATCAAGATATAAATGTACATATTTAATAGCTATTGAATAATATCAAATATTATCCTACAAGTTTATACGGGCTGTCTAAAAATACAGAAAACGATTCAAACTGGAAACTGGAAGGCTCGTCCAGTCTATCATCCTGAACGCAGTGAAGGATCTCATCTTATTGATTTGTAACACTTAAAAAAATCAAGGAGTTCCTTCGCTTACGCTCAGGATGACAAAATTTCTTTGAAATTTTGTTTACAATCGTGAACATTAGACAGCCTCTTCTATCTTGTAAGATAAGTACTAATTGATATTTTTTTATTAAAATATTTTAAGTGCAAACAAGAATACTCGTGCAAGGTAATTAATCAATCTTTACTAGTATAACTTAAATTTATACATTATCAAATAGCAAATTATCACTAATTATAGTAAATAAGCATTGACAGTATATTGATATTATTTAAATTTGTAATTATTAATAAAAAAACTTTAGTTAACTGTAGGGGTTCGCATAAAATTAAGGTAGAGTATATTTAACTTCCGTTTTTTTAGCATAAGGAGTTATCGATGAAAAGTATTTTACCTGAATTACATATAGGTGATTTAATTGCAAAAGTTCCAATCATACAAGGTGGTATGGGTGTTGGAGTATCTTTATCCGGGTTAGCATCAGCTGTTGCAAACCAAGGAGGTATTGGCGTAATTTCAGCAGTTGGAATTGGAGCTTTAAATTTTAACAATAATGAAAATTATAAAGATACAAATATCAAATTATTAATTGAAGAAATCAGAAAAGCTAAAAGCCAAAGTAAAGGCATTATCGGATTAAATGTAATGGTTGCATTATCAAATTATAATGAGATTTTATTGACAGCTTTTAAAGAACAAATTGATATAGTTTTTCTTGGAGCCGGCTTACCATTAAAATTACCGGACACTTTAACCCCGGAATACTTAAATAAATCAAAAACAAAAGTAGGTATGATTGTATCTTCTGCTCGTGCCGCCAAACTCTTAGTTCAGCATTGGGCTGATAAATTTAACAAAATACCTGACGTGATTGTCGTAGAGGGACCAAAAGCCGGAGGACATTTAGGATTTAAATTAGAACAAATTTTTAACCCCGCATTTTCGTTAGAAAACTTAGTTGTTGAAGTCAAATCAACTATTAATGATTTAGAAAAGAAATATCAGAAAAAAATACCTCTAATTGCCGGTGGTGGTATATTTACCGGAGCTGATATAAAGAAATTCATTAAACTTGGAGCTGACGGAGTACAAATGGGAACTCGGTTTGTCGCTACTAATGAATGTGATGCACATATTGACTTTAAAAAAATGTATATTAATGCAAAAGAAGAAGATATTGTAATAATCAAAAGTCCTCTCGGACTACCCGGAAGAGCCGTTAAGAATCAATTTTTAACAGATGTTTCCAATGGCATTGAAAAACCTTTTACTTGCCCATGGAAATGCTTAAAAACTTGTGATTTTGAACACTCTCATTACTGCATAGCTAAAGCTTTACTAAATGCTCAAAAAGGAAACCTCAATGACGGATTTGCTTTTGCAGGTGAAAACGCTTACAAAATCAATAAAATTATCTCGGTTAAAGAGCTTATTGACGAATTAGCTCTTGAATATCAAAATTCATAATTTTGTTTAATGGTTGTAGATTAATTATGTTTGGAGAGCATTCTTGTTTGCATAATTTACGCCTTAACTAAAAGAATAAAAATTAATAAGTTTCTTATAAATTGGAAGAGGCTTTTTCAAAATGTCAAAAAGCCTCTACAAGTTTTCTGCTTGTAGTTTCATAACATAAAAATTATATACCGTTTAAGGCTTTAGGTGCAAGCAAGGATGCTCGCACAACGTCAAATGTTCTACAAGCTTCTAGCTTGTAGCAAAACAAGTGCAAGCAAGGATGCTCGCACAACATAATTATTATAAACCTTAAAAGATAAAGTTAAAAATTCTTGAAATTAGCCCAACACGACTACCTTCATTAACTGCACCTTTACCTTTGTATGAAATCTTAGCATCTGCTATATTATGAGAATAGATAGTATTATCTGCCCCAACATCCTGTGAACGTACAACACCTTCAAGGGTAGTTATCTCATCTTCCCCATTTATTGTTACTACTCGAGAACCTTTAATCATCAGATTTCCATTGGAATCAATATCTACTATAGACACTGTCATTTTAGCGGATAAACTGGCATCTCTCGAAGTATTAGCATCACCTTTAAAATTATTAGAAGAAGATCCTCCCATACCGGATAAAGGAATAAAATCTAATGGACCTTGTCCGGCTTGTATATTCATATTTGTACTCAAACTTCTTTCAGTATTTGACTGTGAAGAACTACTGGCTTTACTTGTCTCAGAAATATTAACTGTCAAAATGTCCCCTATAGAAAAACTTTTATGGTCTGAATATAATGACGTATAAAAACTTGCATTTAAAAATGAAACACTTATCAATAAAAAAATTGATAATGCTACATGTTTTAAATTAAATTTTAAAATCTTCTGCATTTAATCCTCCAAATCTATTAATACTTTATTTTTTTCTACAACTTCGGCATAAAACAATTTTTTTGAATCAGGATTTTGTAACATAATTTTATCACCAATCCATCCATTGTTTTTTGCAAGTGCTTGATATGACATTTGCATAGAAACAGTCTTAATTAAAACAGTAACTAAATCATTTCTACTGACGGATGGTGCTGTGATTATATCGCTTTTTTTCAATATAGAACCTTTACGAATTATTCTTTTTGCTACATAATCTTGATTGAACTCCAATTGATTATGATAATCGTGATTTATATTTGTCAAAATTGCTACTGTTAATAAGTCGTCATTTTTAATATTTTCATTTCGTTTAATATTTTTTGTTGCTTGAAATACATCTATATAGTCTTCAATAGAAACTATCAAATTAAAATAATTAACTCTTTTATTTTCATAAAAAACTTCAGTATCCATTCTAACATAATTTTGATTTTTTAAAGAAGATTGGATTTTAAATCTTAAATCTATATTATTTGAAGGGACTTCTACTGTAGGATTATTTATAATTTTTATTTCTGCTTTATCACTTAAAGAATAATAGTTCTGTAAATAAGATTTTGTTTTTTCTTGAATATATGATGAACTTAAATTAAGTTTATTCCACCTAACAGCCGTAACAATAGAGTTTACTTTAATATCAACATCAGGATTAAAAAGTTTTATCTTTTGCAAAACTTGACGACTTTGGATATTAAGTATTCTTGATTCATAAGGCAATTCTGCGATAATTACTTGATGAATTTTCAGATAATCATTCCTGTCACCTTCAAATGTCTCTGTTAGGTCTGCTAAGGTAATCTTTTCATTTTCTATAATGGCAACCTTCTTTAAAGTTATATTTAATGTATGTATGTTAATAAAAGTCAACATTATGAATATTGAGATCAAAATACCTTTTTTCATCATTTACCTCTTAAGATTAATCGCCATTTCTAACATTGTATCTGAAGTTCTAACTGATTTAGAATTAACTTCATAACCTCTTTGAGCAATAATCATATTAACCATTTCTTCAACAATTTCTACATTACTGGTTTCTAAATATCGCTGTTGAATACTACCCATATCAAATTCACCCGGAGTACCGGTCATTGCTTGTCCGGAAGCCATAGTTTCTTGATATCTATTGCCTCCAACACTTTTCAAACCGGCAGGGTTTATAAATCTTGCTAACTCAACTTGTCCTACCTCAATAGCATTTACTTCATTGTAAAGTTTTGCCATAATAATTCCGTCCGGAGAAATACTAATTGCTTCAGTATCTGCAGGTAATGTAATATCAGGATCTAAATAATAACCTTCGGGATTTACTATCTCACCATTATCATTGACTCTAAATGACCCTGTCCGAGTATAAAATATTTCTCCATCTCCTCTTCTGATTTGAAAAAATCCATCACCATCAATCGCCATATCTAAAGGATTTCCGGTATTTTCAAAATTACCTTGAGTAAATACTTTAAAAGTTGAAACAGGCTTTACACCGGAACCAATAGTCAATTCTACCGGACGTGAAGTCATACTTGAAGTAAGTGTACCGGCTTCATCGATAGTTTGATACAATAAATCCTGAAACTGTATCTGAGATTTTTTAAATCCGGTCGTATTAACATTAGATAAATTGTGTGAAATGTTATCAATATTCATTTGTTGAGCATTCATTCCTGTCGCTCCGGTATATAATGAACGTATCATTTTATCTCCTTATCTCGCTATATTATTAACTGCTTTATTAAGAGCTTCATCATTTGTCTTTATAGCCTTTTCATTGGCTTGAAATTGCCTGTGAAGAGCAATCATTTCTACCATTTCCTTGACTATTGAAACATTAGAAATTTCAAGATAGCCTTGTTTAACTAAAGCATCTGATTTAACTAATTGAAGATTGTCATCCTTTGATTTTAACAAATTATCGCCAATCTGAACTACATCATTTAAATCAAAATTTTCTATCTTTATTTTATTTACTACATTATTGTCTACCATAACATCTCCATTATCGCTAATAGAAAATTTTTCTCCATTTACTTGAATTGGGCCATAATCACCCATTAAATAATCACCATTCATTGTTGTTATGTAACCCATTGAGTCTAATGTGAAAGAACCATCACGAGTCCAAGCTTTTCCTTCCGGAGTTTGAATACTAAAAAAACCTTTTCCTGTTAAAGATAAATCCAAAGGATTCCCGGTTTCTTTAACAGCCCCTTGAGTATTTTCTATATATGAAATTATATTCCCTTCCGGTAAAGGATCTTTATTCTGATTACGTTGCTTTGCTTGCTCTGCAACCATATGTTGATTAAACAATACACCACTCCTCTTAAAACCTGCAGTATTAACATTAGCAAGATTATTTGCAACAATATCCATTTTTTCTTGTAGATACTGCATTGATGATGAACTGTTATATATTCCTCGTATCATAATTCTTCCTCCGACTATATATCAAAGCAATGCTTATGCCATTTATTATTATAAGCATAATTAATTTAATGACAATCAAATATCAAAAAATAGATAATAAAAAAAATATCATTTCTTCAGAAATTTTTTCCTTTTATTATTTTTAAAATATTATCCAAATTACAAAAACAAAAAAAGTATTGACTAATTTTTAATAACAAATTTACTGGAATTAGGACTATATAAATAGCAAGAAAATTCCGCTTGACTATTTTACCAAAATTTAATCATTTGGGTTAATACCCTGAAAGTGAGGAATTTAAATGCACAAAGATCTGGGAAGATTAGCATTAAAAGATATTAAAGATAATGAAACTAAAATTAATAAAATTTTCAAATCCATTACAGACGGAAAAATTGATTCTGCAAAAAAAGAGATAGTAAAACTACTCAGTACTCCAAACTATTACGTGAGAGAATTGATTGGGAAAAAACTTGTTGATTTCCCCAATGGCGATTTAATGGACCAAATTATATTAGATATGTTAGGTCATAAAATTTACGGAGTAAGAGCAGCAATAATATTTTACTATTACTTAAAATATAATCATGACCCTGAAAAAATTATAACGCTTCTGAATATGAGTTGGGAAGACACTCCATGGGAAGTCGAACATATTCTTTTTGAACTTTGGGCAAAACATCCGGAGATTATGAAAAAAGAAATGACTAAATGGACTAAATCTCAATTTGAAAAACAAAGAGCATTAGCTTATCACGGAATGGAACAAGTTACAGAAAAAGACCCATATTATATATTTGAAATCATAAAAAATAATATTGACGATGTATATAATGAAGTTCAAAAAAAGATTTCAATTCTCCTTTTTAATGTTGCATTAAACAGACCAATAGAATCATATCCCTTTATAAGACAATTGCTTCTTAACTTAAACGAAAGAAGACTTAAAATAATTACTTTTACAATGAAAAAACTACTTAAACATTCTCTAAACTCAAAAACAAATAAAACTACCAAAAAAGAATTTCAATTATTAACTCATCAAACTATCAAAGACTGGAAAAGCGACCCTCATAAAGAAATTGCCAATTTAGGCAAAAAACTCATTGAATGGTCAAAAACTCCTGACAACATAAACCAAGACGTAATTGATGAAAACATGGCTTAAGCTTAAATTTTTATCTCATTATAGACAATTTATTAAGTATTCCTTAGTTGGTGTTTTATGTTTTTTAATAGATATATCAATACTTATGACTCTAATTAGATTTACAAAAATTCATTATCTACTTGCTTCAGCTATTGGCTATTTAACCGGAGTTATAATCAATTATTTCTTTTCAATTAATTGGATATTTTCAAGAAGAAATTTAAAAAAATATTGGCATATTGAATTTAGTATCTTTTTTGCAATCGAATTAATAGCTATGAGTTTAATGTCTGTTGGATTATTTATGTTTAAAGATTTCTTTGGATTAAGAATTAAATTATCTAAAGTCCTCGCTAATCTTTTAGCAGCCGGTTGGAATTATATCATCAAACACCTTTTTCTTTTCAAAAAACACCCTCAAGAAAAAATAAAATATCTGAATAACAGAAAAGAAATTTTATTTGGTAATCAGATAAAAAAATAACCCGGGATTATAAATATGAAAATTAGTTGTATAATAACTGCCGGAGGAAAAGGTTCTCGCTTTTCAAATATTACAAAAAAACAGTTTTACTTGATAAATAAAAAGCCAATACTTGAGCTTACTATAGATGTTTTTCATAAATTAGATATAATAAACAACATCATCATTACCTTACCTGAAGATGAATATTTTAAAAAAAACAATGATTTAACTTTAAAATACCCGAAGAAAGTTTCTTGTGTTATAGGAGGAGTAAATCGACAACAATCTGTCTTTAATGCTTTAACTTATTGCCCTGAAGATACAGATTTAGTTTTAATTCATGACGGGGTTAGACCATTTATTGAAGAATCAGAAATACTAAACCTTATTGAAATTGCCAAAACTCATCAAGCTGTTATCCCGGGCAACAAGGTAAAAAATACTATAAAATCAGTAAAGGACAACAAGATTATCAATACTATTGAAAGAAATAATTTAATCGAAGTATATACACCACAGGTATTTAATTTCCATTTAATCTATGAATCTCATAAAAAAATTAAAGAAATACAAAACACTGAAATTAATTTTACTGATGATGCTTCTATCTTAGAATACTTCAATATACCTGTTTATTGGTATGAATCAAATTCAAATAATTTAAAAATAACAACTCAAGAAGATATAAAATATGCAAAATATTTATTAGAAAACAAGGAGTTTATATGAAAAAATTTGTTAATAAATTTAAAAACTACAAAATCACTCTTAAAATACCTATCTTTGGTATAGGTTGTGGAGTATTGGGATTACATTTACAAAAGACATCCATAAATATTGGTAAGTATGCTTCTGATTTACTTAAATCATTAGAATATAGAGGATATGATTCTACGGGAGCAGCCATTCAAGAAGAAGATTCTACGGAAATTACATTACTTAAAGATGTAGGAGCTCCTAGCACATTAGTTGAAACGCTAGGAATAATTCATCAAAAAGGCAAAATATTTTGTGGTCAAGTTCGTTGGGCAACCTTTGGGCAGGTTAATAAAATAAATGCTCAGCCTCATATTGTTAAATGTAAAAGATACATTTATGGTGCTCATAACGGTAATATTACCAATACAACTGAACTAAAAAATTTTTTAGTTCGTGAAGGGCATACTGTACTATCTGATAATGACGGTGAAATGTTAGTACATATGATTGAACATTATTTTGATATAAATTTAGGGAAAAAAGCAAAAGAGCTAGAAAATGATATCGAAACAAGAAGAGAATGTATGCGAAATGCCATTATTGCTGCTGCTGATGAAATAGATGGTTCTTATGCTGCTGTTATAGTTGATCCTATAACTCAATATAGTTATGCTATTAAAGCAGGAAGTTCATTATACTTTGCTACAGGTACCATAGAAAATCAAAACTTTTGTCTTGCTTCTTCAGACCTAACGGCTGTTTTAAAATATACCAAAATGCTTATTAAACTTCGTGAAGGTGAATTTGTAGAATATAATGCAGATGAATACCAAGTATATGCTTTAAAAAACCAAACAATAAAAAAGTTAAACCAGCCTGATTTGATATTTACCGCCGGACAAATAGTTGAAAGTTTACCCACAAGATCTAAGCTTCGTGCAGAAGATACACAACTTTTACCTGAATATGATTTTTTTATGGAACAAGAAATCCATCAACAAACTGAATCTGTAGGTAAATTAGTTAAATTATTCTCAGGAGGCTCAAATACAGGTAGAAGAATGAAGAAATTTATCGAATGTGTCGGACTTTACGATAACATAAAAGAACTCTGTGATACAATACTTACAAAATCTGAAATAAAAGACCAAGAGGCTTTATTCAATCAATACATAATGTCAAATGATGCTACCCTTATGCTTGAAAAATGCCAGTCAAAATATCCTCAAATATACGAGGAATTAGTTAAAGAAAATTTTGAAAGAAAATATTTTTTCTCATCTGAAATGAACTTATTCATTGACCTCTTAGGTAACCAATTTAATAAAAAGAAACTTTTATTATCAAAAGCTTTTGATACTATTGTAGAATTAAATGATTCTGAAGATTTTCAGCTTAAAGTAAATGACTTTCTTGAGATAGTTCATAATACAATCAAAAATAATAGAAATATTTATACCTTAGCATGTGGAACCTCTTATCATGCTACCAAGATAGCAGCACTCTTTTTCAATGAAATTGCAGGCATAGAAATTATACCAATTTTACCCGGTGACTTTAGAGGTCAATATTCAAATTCTTTAAAAGACAACGATGTGATAATCGGAGTGTCTCAAAGTGGTGAAACAAAAGATTTAGTAGATATTTTTAATGACATTGATAAAAAAAACCTACAAGTAAAAAAAGTTGTTTTAGTCAATAACATCAATTCAACCTTAGGACAAGAAAAAAGTGATGTGTTTATTCCAATCCTTTGCGGACCTGAAATCGCAGTTCCGGCAACTAAAAGCTTTATGAATCAAATGGTTTTGTTCTATTATCTTGCCATCAGAGTTGCTGAATTAAATGCAGAAATTATGGAAACAAATAAAGTTCCAAAAGATATAATAAAAAAGTATAAAGTAGGGATATTAAAAAGATATAAGCAATTACAAGACATCCCAACACTCATCAAAGAAACTATTGCTACGACTGATGAGCAAATTGATTTTATTGCTGACAAGATTTTTATGGAACCCTCATTACATATTTTAGCAACTAAAATAAGTGGTGTTGCTATGGAAGGTTCATTAAAAATTAGAGAAACGGTACTTAATCATACTCAGGGGATGGAAGCCTCAGAATTTAAACATGGTCCAAATACTATTCTCGGGAAAAACACCGTAGTTGGTATCAAAAACATTAAATCAATGATTAAATATTTTCAAAAGGTTATGATGGATATATACAATAAATCTTCAGAAAAAAACCTTCCTGAGGATGAAAAACAAGAAATCATTATGGCTTTATCTGACTATTTGTTTAATAAAACAACACCTTTTAACCTGTCACGAGAAGGAACAAATATATTTAAAGAGGTTGTAAAAGAATATGATTTCTTTGGTCCATTATATAGAAATTATCCCTTAATATATATTACCGGGCCGGAAGATAGAGATGTTAATCTAACAATTTCACAAATCAATACACACAAAATAAGAGGAGCAGATACGTTTGTCATAGCAGAAGAAAATGATAACTTAGTTGAAAATGCAAGGAAAAACCCTAATTCAGAAAAATACTACGGTTACGCTTATGTCTTTTTACCTAAAACCGGTGATACATTACTTACATGCTTTTCAGCAACTGTAGTACTTCAATTGCTCGGATTAAAGATGAGCATAAAAAAAATGAATTACCTTAATAAATTAAATTTCGAAGGGCATGGAGTTCATCCTGATGTACCAAAAAATGTTTCAAAATCCATTACTGTAGATTAAGAGAGAATATGTTTAGAATTGGTTATGGTTATGATGTTCATCAACTGTCTGAAAACAGAGATTTAATCATTGGTGGGGTTAAAATACCCTATCATTTAGGTCTGTTAGGTCATTCAGATGCAGATGTATTATTACACTCAATCGCGGATGCCATTTTAGGTGCATTAGCTTTAGGTGATATAGGTACAAATTTTCCTGATAACGATAAATCCTATAAAGATATTGACAGTAGAATCTTATTGAGAAATACTTACAAAAAAATCAAAAATATAAATTATAAAATCAATAATCTTGATGCCACTATTTGTGCTCAAAAGCCTAAACTAATGAAATATATCCCTCAGATGCGAAAAATAATTGCAAGTGACTTAGAAACAGATATTAACAATATATCTATTAAAGCTACTACAGAAGAATATCTGGGTATAAGTGGTAGTGAAAAAGGTATAACTGCTCATTGTATTGTTTTACTAACAAGGAGTTAGAATGAAAAAATTAAGAATATTTATGATAAACACTATTTTAACATATTTATTATTAACTAATTCACTCTTTTCTTTAGAAAATCATAATTTAAATTATCGAATAATAAAATCCCCTATATTTACAGATACTGATAAAATAAAGAATTATGAATTTATCGATTTTCATCAATTAATTAATGAACTGTTAAATTATGATGTTATATTTATAGGAGAATTCCACGGTAATTATACTATTCATCAATTTCAAAAAGAGATTACAGCAGAACTTGTAAAAAAACAAAAGAATATCACTTTATCCTTTGAGATGTTTGAAAAAGATACTCAAGCAATTCTTGATTCTTTTCTTAATGATGATATTACAGAAGAGGATTTTATCGCAAAATCTCGAGCTTGGTCTAATTATCAAACTGACTATAAGCCCTTACTTATGATTGCCAAAGATTATAAATTACCGGTTATAGCCGCTAATATACCGCGCAAAATTGCTTCGTTAGTTAGCAAGAAAGGTCTTGATAGTTTAGCATCTGTTAATGAGTCAGATAAAAAATATATACCCAAAAAGATACATACACTTGAGGATTTATCAATAGATAAAGACTTATACAAAGAACTTTTTTATGAACGAATGGAAGTATTAAACCACCAAATGACATCAAATTCACCTATGTCAAAACAAAAATTTGATTTAGAAAACCTCTTTTTAGCTCAATGTATTAAGGATGATACTATGGCTGAATCAATAAATAATTTCTTTTTAAGCTATCCAAAATCAAAAATAATACATTTCAATGGTTCTTTTCATAGTGATTATTCGTTAGGTACTGTTGAAAGATTACAAGCTTTAAATCCAAAGCTTAAAATCACTATTATATCTCCTCACATTGTTGAAGATTATGACCAAAAACTGTCTGATGACATTTTAGATAAAGGTGAATATATTCTTTTAATAAGAGAGCAATTTAATGATAAACTTAAAAACTGATTGACAAAAACTAAGAGTAATTAAATAATTTACTTAAAGAAAAAGTATAAGGAGAAACTATGCCTAAAGTAATTTCGAGCAAAGAAGCAGCTCAATTATTAAAACCCAATAATCGTATATGTTTTGGAGGTTTCTTAGCGGTAGGTTGTGCTGAAAATATTATCGATGCAATCATTGAAGCCCAAATTAATGATTTACATATGATAGTAATCGCATCTGACTATGAAAACAGAGGCGTTGGAAAATTAATTGTTAATAAATTAATCAAAAGTGCTCAAGTATCTCATCTTGGAACCAATAAAGCTATTCAAGAACAAATGAATAAAGGTGAAATCGACATTGAAATGGTTCCTCAAGGTACTCTTATGGAGCGTGTCAGGGCTACTGGTGCAGGGCTTGGTGGCATTTTAACTCCAACAGGAGTTGATACTATTGTAGAGAAAGACAAAGAAAAATTCAATATCAATGGCAAAGATTTTATTCTCGAAAAAGCGATTGAATCAGATTTTGCCGTTATTAGAGCTTATAAAGCTGATAAATTAGGCAATCTAATCTACCGCAAAACAGCAAGAAACAGTAATCCAATTATGGCAATGAGTGCAAAAACAACAATCGTTGAAGTCGATGAGATTGTAGAGGTTGGAAATTTATCTCCTGAAGAAATTATCACCCCGGGTGTCTTTGTTGATTATATTGTAGTACATAAGGAGAATTAAAATGGATAGAAATGATAAAAACTATAAAAGAATTATTATTGGTAAGAGAATTGCCAAAGAATTAAATGACGGTGACTTTGTAAATCTCGGTATTGGACTTCCTACAGAGGTAGCAAATCATATACCTGATGGCGTTAATGTTGTTTTTCAATCTGAAAACGGTATATTAGGCGTTGGTCCGGCTCCAACCCAAGGCAACGAAGATAAAGATTTAATTAATGCCGGTGGTGGCTTTGTTACAGAATTACCCGGTTGTTCATATTTTGATTCTGCATTAAGTTTTGCTGTAATTAGAGGAGGACACCTTGATATGACTGTACTTGGAGCACTTCAAGTTGACCAAAAAGGTAATCTTGCTAACTGGTGGATACCCGGCAAACTTGTTCCGGGAATGGGTGGAGCAATGGACTTAGTTTCCGGTGCAAAAAAAGTTGTTGTTGCTATGGAACATTGTGATAAACATGGCAATTCCAAAATACTTAAAGAATGCAACCTTCCTCTAACAGCTTCTGGAAAAGTAACTTTAATTGTTACAGATATGGCTGTAATGAGCGTTGAAAGTGATGGATTACATTTATTAGAAATTGCAGAAACCTTAACTATTGAAGACGTAAAAAATGCCACTGAAGCAGAATTAATTATAAAAGGTGATATACCTTCGTTTGGTCTTTAAAATATAACTATAAATCTTTATTGACCTTTGGTGTTATTAATCCAAAGGTCTTTTTGATTATAAATAATTTAATATAGATAATGGAGTTTTATATAAATTATGCAAATTGCCGTAATAATAAGAGTTTATAATAGACTTGATGATTTAAATGCCTGTTTATCAATAATTAAAAATACGTGGACCAAGCATTCTTATTATATAATTGTAGTATCAAACGGAATAAGTGATGGTTACAGTATATCTAATGATATTAGAAACAATGCTAATATTGTTTATGAAATTAATGAAAACAAAGGTCATTTATCAGGAAATAGCCAGCTCTTACAAGCAGGTATTCCCTTAATCCCAAAATACTGTGATTTTACAATCATATTAGAAGCTGATACTTGGATTTATAAAGATAAAATAATAGATAAATATGTCAATAAATTATCAAAATCTACAGCTGTATGGGCAAGTGCCGACTGGATTGCTAAATATCATAGCTTAGCCTTAGATTTTGCTATAATAAAGACAAAATTTTTACAATTTAATACTGACATTTTTTCATTTAGAAAAAAAGCTGAATGTTGTGTATGTAACTATTTAAAAGAAAATAATTATGATTATATGTTTATCAAAGAGGCTATGCCTGTACATTACCCTAAACTAATGAAAATATTTTATAATCCTGATAAAGGCAGAACAAGAATTTTTTTAAAAATTCCAATGATTACACACCACATCGAAGACTTAAAATATGGAATATTAGAAAAGAAAATTATCGCTAATTTCGTCTTTAAAAAAGAATTCTTCAAGATCAATAATGATATTAAATACCAATTCAACCATAAAAAAATTATATTTATCAACAAAATAATGAAAGCTATATATAAATTAACCTTTCTAAGAACAAAAAAAATCAGATCATAGTAATAAATCAAATATTTAAAACTATTTCTATAACCTATTAGCCTTAAATATTAAAC
>JALNXV010000384.1 GCA_023230175.1 Candidatus Cloacimonadota bacterium | reverse complement strand
GCAGGCTCTGAAGATGGTAAACCTCGCCTCTTCATTGATTTCGCTAACCTTGACTCAGGCAGCGCTTCTGTCGCTTTCCGAGCAGAATGAAGGAATTGACCGCAGCCTTGCAACCGGCTTTCTTGGCTTCCTCATGGGTACAAGCGCTGCGGTCATAGGTGTGCTTCTTCTGATAAAGACTAGCAGGAAGCGATCTTCGCAACCTTCTCGGCCTGAGCCTTGCGAAGCTTCTGAATCCGCTTTACATAAAGAGGATAATTGATTGCAATGATAGCAATTCCAATAATCCCAATGATGATTCCCAGTGCAAAGAAACGGGTCCACACCATTGTTAAGCACATCCCAATGCCAAGTACGATTGAACCGATGATTCCAATCGTATAAGAAGGAATCGAGGCCTGCTTGTTCACTTCGCTTTCGATGTCGCGCACCTGCTCTAGAGGAGTCTTCTCTCTTGCAACGTACTTGTCCTTGAGGTTCTTGAGCTCTTCCTCTTCATTCTTTGAAAACCTGTATGAATACTTTTCGTCTTCCATTTGTGTTTCTCCTTATCTCTCTGTGAGATAACCTGAGTTTACAAGGAAAACATTTCGGCAAATTAAAATTATTGTTTCTGTTGTATTGCAAGTGGAAGAACTATGCGGAAAGACGTGCCTTCACCGGCCTTGCTGCTAACAGAAATCTCGACATTGAGAATATCCACTATGCGGCGCACAAGAGCAAGTCCAAGGCCGTTGCCTTCGCTCTTGCGGCTGGTGTCGCCCTGATAGAACTTATCAAACATATGCTTGCCGACTTCCGGTGTGATCCCGCATCCTGTGTCGCTTATAGTAACAGTTGCAGTACCATTTTCCACATTCATGCACAAAGAAACATTTCCACCATCCGGGGTGAATTTGAAAGCATTGGAAAAAAGATTCTTCCATACAATATCCAGAAGGCTGCGGTCGCTTCTTATGAATACATCACTCTGAAGTTCAGTGGTGATTTCAATCTTCTTCTCGTCCCAGACCTGTTCAAAGCAAAGAAGGCATTCACAGAGCTGCTCACTGAGATCATACCGCTGCTTTGATGGGAATATCTCCTGGTTTTCCAGTCGATTGAGATTGAGGATGTCAGAAACCAACGTAGAAAGACGCTGCGTCCCGTTGATTATCTGATCGCAGTATTCCGCCCGCTGACTGGGTTCAAGATCCGGACTGCTGAGAAGAGTTGCATAATTCTGGATGACAGCCAATGGACTCTTTATTTCATGGGAAACATTCGAAACGAAATCAGTTCGAAGCGTCTCCACGTTCCTAAGCTCTTTTGCTACCTTGTTCAGATCCTTTGCAATGATGTCAAATTCATTCTCCTTTCCAGGAACGCCTTCCTTTATTGAAATCGAGAAATCACCTTTGGATAGATGAGAAAGTGCATCAAGGATCCGATTCATCGGCTTTCTTATGCGAACTGTTCGTGCAACTGCATAAACAATCGTTACAATCAGAGAAAGAAACAGGATATTCAAGAAAGTTATCTTTGCAGCATATTCAATTTCTGAACGCTTGAATTCTATTCCAGTAACATTCATCACTGTATGGAAATAGAGAAGAAAGCTGCTTGTCACGGCAAAGCAGATCACAATGAAGAACAACAGATAACGGCTCATTGAAAAGAGGCTGCGTCTGATTCTCTCCCTCTTCATCCAATCACCACCTTGTATCCCAGTCCATGAACTGTCTGAATCTGGACATCAGGACATGAAGAAAGCTTGTCTCTGAGCCTCGTGACGTAAACATCCACGGTTCTTGTCGAAGCAGTGGTATCAGCTTCCCAGAACTCCTGCATCAGCTGAGTTCTGGTAAATGTCTTCTTTGGATAGGAGACAAGCTTGAAAAGAATGTCAAACTCACGCTTTGTAAGCGGAATGTCCACTCCGTTCGCAGAGGCTGAATGTTCGTCAAGATCCATTGAAAGCGAACCCGCTTCCAGATGCCTTGAAGTCACTATCCTGGCCCTTCTAAGCAGAGCATTGATGCGAAGATCCAGTTCCTGAAGGTTTATCGGCTTGACCATGAAATCATCAATCCCGATCTGAAATCCCCTTGCTTTTGCGGAATAGTCATCTCTGGCACTGACGAAAATGATTGGAATGTTCGCATCAGAACTGCGGATGGCATCTGCAAACTCGAATCCGTCCACAGGTGCCATCATTATGTCAGTTATTATTATGTCGAACTGAGTATCATACATTGCATCATATGCCTCATTGACATCAATCACGCCAACAGCCTGATACCCTTGGCGAAGCAGGAATGAGGTGACAGTCCTGTTCTGCTGTTCATCGTCCTCGACTACTAGAATCTTGTACATGTCACCTCCTGGCTGTTTTAGTATCTGAATCCAATGGACATGGATGGAATGCAGTAGAAGTTTCCGCCAAATCCGATTGCACCGGTCTCAAGATCAACCTTGAGCATATCATATCCAATTGAAGCTCCGATTAAAAGTGCCAGCTGCTCGGTTACATCATAGCAAGCTCCGAAGTAACCTCCAATGCCTGCTTCGAAGGCTTTCTCAGAGGCCCATGTTCCTGAGAGAGACAAGCCTCCGGCCACATCAAAATTCATCTTTGTTTCATTGAAATGATACCTATAAGAAGGTCCTGCTATCAGATTCAAGGTCCAGTTTGTTCCTCCGCTGAGATTGAAGCCTGCATTTCCTCCGATGAAATACCCGATCTCGCTGTCGAAGTATCCAAAGTTCTGAGAAGAAAGACCTCCGAAACTCATTCCATCACGGTAGATGTACTCTCCGCCTACGCTGCTGACTGAGTCAGCCCCGACTGTTCCAAGAACCAGAACCAGCATCAATGCCACCATTACAATTGTACGTTTCATTTTAATTTCCTCCGAAATAATTTATACATGAATGATGGCCTTCTCTTGTTGCAGGAGAATTTGAAGAATGTTTCAGTTCTGTTAATCCACTTGAATGCTTGTAAATGGAACCCAAATGCCTTGAAATCGAATGATTGCATCCAGGACAGTAAAAAAGTATCAAGGATTGAGAAATAATCGGATGAAATAGCTTTCAGTTCATCTCTTTTGCAAGTGCTTCAGCCATCACGGTCTGAGGTGCTTTGATTCCCGTCCAGAGCTCAAAGGCAAGTACTCCCTGGCATACAAGCATTCCAAGTCCGTTCACGCATACAGCTCCTCTTTCACGGGCTGCCTTGAGAAACAGCGAATCTGCTGGACAGAAAACGACATCAGAGACAACCATCCCCTTCTTGATCGAATCGAAATCAATGTCAGGACGCTTGTCCGAAGCGGGTGCAAGGCCAATACAAGTGGCATTGATCAGGATGTCTGTATCTTGGGGAATGACAAGACCTGAAGTGAAGCGAATTGCATGTGCCCTGCAATCGGTATTGCTTGAGATCACATCTGAGAGGCTCTGAGCCTTTT
>JALNXV010000383.1 GCA_023230175.1 Candidatus Cloacimonadota bacterium | reverse complement strand
GAAGAATAGTGGTCTCCTTGTAATAACCCCCTCCTGCCGAATAAACCGCGTTTTCCGTTCCGCCCGATACATTCAGGTCATGTTGGGTAACATAACCTTGCTGATACATCAGATCCTGCCAGTTTGTCGTTCCTCCCGAAGCATAAAATTCGTCTTCCTGCGGCATGTTGGTGAAAGCTCCCGCGATCTGGCGGAGTTTGATGAACTCCTCTGCATCAAACACTTCATACTTTCTGGCAACTTCCTTTATACCTCCGAATCCATTGTAGGACACTTTAGGCTTTCCTGCCTGTCCCCTGTCGGTAGTGATCAGGATAACACCGTTGGCTCCGCGGGAACCATATATGGCAGTTGCCGAGGCATCTTTCAATACATCAACTCCAGTGATATCTCCCGTGTTCAGATCGTTCATGCTTCCGTCAAAAGGAATTCCGTCAACGACTATTAATGGATCATTGCTTGCATTCAGTGAACGTGATCCACGGATACGGATCCTGCCTGTCTGACCCGGACGGGTAGAAGTCTGCGCAACCTGTACCCCGGCCAGTCGCCCCTGAAGGGCCTGGTTGATATTGGCGACCGGAACTTCCTTGATCTCACTTTCCCTGATTGAACTTATTGCTCCGGTAACATCACTCTTACGCATAGTACCGTAACCTACTACCACGACCTCTTCCAGAACAAGTGAATCTTCTTCCATTTGAATATCCAAAATTCTGCGTTGATCTAGTTCTACTACAAGGGTTTGATAACCGATGTACGAAAATTCCAGTTGGTCACCCGGACCGGCAGTAATCCGGAATTCACCGTTCCGGTCGGTAACAGAGACCGTATTGGTCCCCACTACTTTAACACTTACGCCAATAAGCGGTCCCCTGGAATCACTGACTGTTCCGCTTACTTCGTGTGGCTGTGCCCACAACGCGTAAACGAGAAACATCATCAGTGAAAAAAGGATAGTTTTTTTTCTCATAATAATGTTGTTTAAGTTTAGGTTAATTCTTAATTCAAAGTTACCTAAAGAGCTTCCGGATGTTTACACATCATGTTTCAGAGTACGTCCTGCACGTTACGCAAACCAAAAAAACGTAACAAACATCATCCTTTATGTTACACACATCGTTTGCCGGGTATTTTCCTTATGTCTTTTTGTTATTTTTGTAACATATGAAAACCCGGATCTATTTGCTCTGTGTAACTTTTTGGATCTGTATGCCGGCAGGACACAATTACTTGTATTCACAGGCAGGCCGGTTTTATTCATCCGGAAACGAGCTTTCCAACAGCCTGATCAACCAGGTTTTTCAGGACAACACAGGGTTTGTCTGGGTTGCAACGGAAAACGGGTTGAACCGTCTGGATGGTCACAATCTGAAAAAGTATCACGCCATACCGGGGGATTCCTCCTCTTTGAAAAACAATTACGTCCATAGTGTACACCAGGACAGTCACGGTGTGATGTGGGTGGGATGCCTCAACGGATTGCAACGTTATATTCCCGGGACCGACAGCTTCCAGGAAATCCCCCTATACAACGGGTCATCCCGTGCTTATCCGCACATTATGAAGATCCTTGAAACACGAAACGGGGATCTCTGGATCGCCACATCCGGACAAGGCTGTTTTGTCCTCCCTGCTTCTAACAGGGAACGTACAGTATTCCAAAAGCGGTTGACCGATTCACTGGACAGCGATTTTTTGACTACGCTCTATGAAGACCCCAAAGGGAACCTTTGGCTGAGTTTACGGGAAGGAAGCGTCTGGAAGTATAACAACATCAACGGCACCCTTAACAAAATTCCTTATCACGACGGATTTGAAGATCCGGGAGAGATATCGGCGTTTTGCCACGACAAACAGGGAACAATATTCCTGGGGTCCCTTGCTTTTGGAATGTTTCGCTATGATCCCGTCAAGGAATGTCTGGAACACATACCTTATGAAAACGGCACAAAAAGTCTTCCCGTAAAATCACTTCTTGCCGATTCAGACAACAGAATCCTGATAGGAACAGATGGTAAAGGATTAAAGTATTATGACAGGGAGCGGCACCTGATCCGGGATTATCCTTCCTATTCCACACTGATGGATCTTACAAGGACTAAAGTGCATTGCCTTATGGAAGACAGGGACGGCAACCTCTGGATGGGTCTTTTTCAAAAAGGCGTATACGTAAGTCCTTCCAATCCTTCCGGCTTTACATATTACGGATCCCGCTCCTACCAATACAATAATATAGGCTCATCCTGCGTTATGTCCCTGGCTTGTGACCAAAACGACAACCTGTGGGTAGGAACCGATGGGGACGGCTTGTACCAGGTGGATTCAAAAGGCGCTACCCTGCTTCACTTACCGCCCTCAGATCATCCCGGATCTCATTTCCCCGCCACAATCATGAGTTTGTGCCCTGATTCAAATAATAAGCTCTGGATAGGGTCTTATATAAACGGAATAGGGTTGATGGATATGCAGACCGGACGTTTTTCCTACAGGAACGATCTGCTGGGTCAAAAAGCCTTGCGGTATAATGTGGCTGTAGGCTCTATTATCCCGGGAAAAGACAACACTTTATGGATAGGGACCTGGGGACACGGGGTCTATCACGTGGACCCTTCTTCCGGAACCCTGATCCGACATTATTATTCGTCTTCAGACACCAATTCGGATCCTAACGAGATCAATAATAACTGGATCAACACTTTGTTTATAGACAGTTTCGGCCAGGTATGGGTAGGAACGTTCAAAGGCCTTACCTGTATAGATCCCATTGAAGGTGTTGCATCTAACTACCTCAGTTCGGTAGTATATACAATTACAGAGGCCACAGACGGATCTGTCTGGGCAGGAACCATTGACGGCCTGGTACGTTATGACAAAACCACCGGTGTTTTTTCATATTTCAGAACTTCAGACGGGCTTCCTTCAAACGTTATTTGTGGTCTGGCCGTGGATTTTGAAGGAACTATCTGGATGAGCACCCATGCAGGACTGGCACGGCTGGAGCCGGACTCAGGATCTTTTACCGTTTATACCGATTCCGACGGGATAGAAGAAAATGAATTTTCCAGAAATGCCGTCACCCGGTCTTCCAAAGGCCGTTTGTATTTTGGTAACATTGCAGGTGTAACCGGATTTATGCCCGAACAGATACGGGAGAAATCGGCCAATCTGAATGTGCATCTTATCAATTACAGAATTTTCAACAATCCGGTGGCATTGCCCCGCTCATCCAAAGAAAACGGGCATCTGAATGTTGCATATAACGACAATATGGTGGGATTTGAGGTTACCTGCTTCAAATACCTGCACCCGGAACATATTCGATACGAATATTTGTTGGAACCGATCATAAATGAATGGATTCGCACCCCGCAGGGCAGCAATCTGATCAATTTTACTAACCTGAGTCCCGGGGATTACCTGTTCCGGGTCCGGGCAGTTGAAAATCAACAGGTCAGTC
>JALNXV010000382.1 GCA_023230175.1 Candidatus Cloacimonadota bacterium | reverse complement strand
AATCAATGACTGATGGCTTTATGTCTGTTGACTTTGATTGTAATTTAAAATATGTAAATCGACACGCAAGCAATATGCTGTTTAGTAATAATCAATTCAAGATTGGTGAATGTATCAAAAACTATATTTCACAACCTTTTCTTAAAGATATCGAAAATAAACTAATAGACTGTTTACAAAAAAAATCCACATCAACCTTTATTCTCTTTTATAAAGAAAAAAATAAATGGTTAGAATTTAGAACTTACCCAAATAAAGAAGGGCTTTCAATATTTTTCCAAGATATTACTGAAAAAAAACAAGCAGAAAAAGCAGTTTTAGAAAGTCAAAGACTAAGTGCTATCGGTGAAATGTCAAATGCTATATCACACGATTTCAATAATTATCTCCAAATAATCTCAGGAAGTATAGAAATTATTGAAAAAAAACAAACATTCACTAAAGAAGTTAAAGAATATATTGAAAAAATAAAACTCTCCTCTATAGATGCGGCAACAAGAGTTAAATTAATTCAAAGATTTACAGGCACAATAAATATTGAAAACAAATACTCCGTAATAGACATAAATGAAACTATTAATGATGCTATCCTACAAACTCAACCTATCTGGAAAAATTCTGCTGAAAGCAAAGGAATTAGCATAAACATTAATTTCAACAAAGAAAATATCAAAAATATTAAGGGTAATAATAGTGAACTCAGAACTGTATTTTTTAATGTTATTAAAAACTCTATTGACGCAATGCCAAAAGGTGGAGATATAACTTTCCAAACCTATATGAAAGAAGATAAAGCCTTTATCAAAATCTCTGATACAGGTATAGGTATGGATTTACAAACTCAAGAAAGAGTATTTCAGCCTATGTTTACTACTAAAGGCTTTGATTTAGGTAAAGGTTTCGGATTAAGTAGTGCTTATAGCATATTAAACGAACACGGAGGCAACATCAAAATTGCAGAAAGTACCCTAAACCAAGGAACAACCATTGAAATTTCTCTTCCAACAACAGATGAACAAACTCCGGAACAAGAAAATAATCAAAATACGATTCTTGACAATAAAGTAAAAATACTCTGGGTCGATGATGATAATATGATAGGACAAATTATTTCTGATATGGCTGAAATACTCGGATATGATATTAAAATCTTTGATAATGCTTATGATGCCTTAGATTCCATTAAAATAAACACTTACGACATAATCTTTACAGATATTGGTATGCCCGGGATGAACGGATGGCAATTCCTTGACAAAATCAACGAACTCTACCAAGGAAAATTTAAAGTAGGTATCGTTTCCGGATGGGGAGATCAAATTAAAGATGAAGACAAAAAAAACCATACTTTTGATTTTATCTTTACTAAACCTATCAAAATGAACGAGTTAAAAAAACTAATAAACAATCTAACTTCCTAATTAAAAATAGAAAATAAAAAATTATTCTTTTTAAAACTATTAAATCATAGATTACTTACAAACCATCTAACATATTAGAGACTGTTGTATAATTTCAATTATTGTTCTACAAGCTTCCAGCTTGTAGTTTTATAAAATATTAAATACTTATCATTTAAGGTTTTTTAGTGCAAGCAAGGATGCTCGCACAACATTATCAAAAGTTGTTGTATAATTTCAATTATTGTTCTACAAGCTTCCAGCTTGTAGTTTTATAAAATATTAAATACTTATCATTTAAGGTTTTTTAGTGTAAGCAAGGATGCTCGCACAACAACATTATTCAACAGCCTTTATTAATATATAAGAGATTACATCAAGCTACATTCAAGGGACCTCCAAGATGCTTTTCCATCTTGGAGGTCCCTTGAACATCACTTACACAATTCATTAAATTTCAATCAATTAGACAAAATCAAAAATATTTAAATCTGTTAAAAAAATTATACTAAACAAGTATCCCTGTTTAAACTAAATATTCCTTAACTACAAAAATACCAATCAATAAACTTATTAAAAGTCGTAAGAGGCTGTGCAAAAACAACTAAAATCTTAGCCACATTTTTCAAAGGCTGTCCAATGTTCATAAATGTAAACAAAATTTCGAAGAAATTTTGTCATCCTGAGCGTCAGCGAAGGATCTCCTTGATTTCTTTAAAGTATTACAATTCAATAATATGAGATTCTTCACTGCGTTCCGAATGACAGACTGGACGAGCCGTCCGGTTATATGAAACTACAAGCTTCCAGCTTGTAGTTTTATAAAATATTAAATATCTATCACTTATGGTTTTAAGTGCAAGCAGGGATGCTCGCACAACATTAATTTTGGGACAAGCTTTGAAAACTTGTAAAATAATACTAATAATATTCAACAGCCCCTAATAAGATCAAATACAAAAGAGCAGAGTACATATACTCTGCTCTTTATATTTATTTACTATTATCTTTTCATTCTGTCAATAATAGTTGATAGTATTGTATCTGAAGTACTAATAACTTTAGCATTTGCATCAAGGGCTCTCTGAGAAATAATTAATTTAGCAAATTCATCAGTTAAATCTACATTTGAACTTTCCAGATAACCGGATTTGATAACAGTGCTATTATTTTGTCCTGCCCAACCGGTAATTGCATTACCTGAAGAATTATTTGCTGAAAAAAGGCTATTACCTTCTTTTTGTAAGCCACCTTCATTAGTAAAAGTAGCAATAGCAACTTGTGCCAATGATTTTGAAACACCATTTGAATAAATACCGGTAATAATTCCTTGATCATCAACATTAATATTATTTAAAACTCCAAGAGAATATCCATTTTGCTCAATAAGAACATTTGTCGATGCTGAATCCATTTGAGTCATCCCATCAAATGCTCCGGGTGTTCCTGCATTTAAATCTATCTTCACTTCATCTGCTCCAAGGACATTAAATCTTAATTGATTACCATTATCATAATGGAATGATTTTAATGAACCATTATCATTATATAAAACTGTTCCGCTACCACCTGCATGAGGCTTAATCTTACCTTCGTCAACAACAATTTCCCAGAACCATTTATTTGAACCCGGAGTAGTATCTTGTGTATAATTAATTTCTATTGTGTGAGATTGACCTGCACTGTCAAATACAGTTATCGCACTATGATGTTTTCCTGTTTCACCTTCTTGAACAGATGAAAATGAAGGAACTTTTATAGAAGAATTATTTGTACCTGCATTTGAAGTAAATACAGTTTCAAGTCCACTTCCTAAAGTTCCTGAAGCATTTACTATCTCAAGCGAAGTAAAATTATGTGTATCAGTTAAAGAATCATCTGAGAAAACAAATTTTCCACTACTATTTATTGATACTTCAATGCCTGCAAATTCGTTACTATTATTAACCTTATCTAAAAAGTCCTGTATTGTAGTTCCATCATTAGTAGCTCCATAAGTAAAGCTTATTTGTCTGGTTTGTCCATCCATTTGAGCAGCATAAATATTGATGACATCTCCCTCTGTA
>JALNXV010000039.1 GCA_023230175.1 Candidatus Cloacimonadota bacterium | reverse complement strand
TATTACTGATATCTGTGAGGCAAAACGATAAACTATTTATATTTTTATCAATAATTTCTGATAATTTAGAATTTGGCGGGAAAACAACAGATTGACCTTCTTGATTTATACCTCCGACTTCTATATCAAAGGCAAGGCTTTGAAAATATTCATAAACGTAATCCCTTAGATATCCCATTTTATTTGTTTTTGAAGTATGTACAGCATACAGTCTTTTATCGGTCTTTAAAAAGTAATCTATGGGCAGTTTTGAGGATAATCGAGTAGCTATGTCTGTCATAATTTCAAAATGAGGGGATTTGCCCTCATCGTGATTATAAGGGAAAAATATCATTTCATTATAGGTGCCGTTAAATGAACTATGATAACTAAAAGTAATAAAAATTTGATTATCTTGTAAAAAATTTGTTAAAGCATTTACCTCATTTTCAGATAAAGGCTTCTCTCCCGCATAATATCTATTATTAGATTCAGTTTTTTCTTCAACATTCCAATTAAAAGAGAAATTTCTATTTAAATCTACACCATCTTCAATTAGGTCAAATTTTCCATTATGATTTGTGTCTTTTTTATTTTTTCTATGATAATTACTTATACCATTATTAACAATTGAAAAGCCTTCAGGATTAAGAGTTGGAATTATAAAGAAATTATAATGATTTAAAAGCGATTTTTGTTTACCATCTAAAAGTAAATTAGCAAATTTTAAAGCAATTTCTACTCCTATAGGTTCTTCTGAATGAATTTGACCTATCACGAGAATATTCGGTTTATCTTTATTTATAATATTGATATTTTTTTTAATAGATAATAGTATTATTTCTTTATTGTCTGTTTCGGTGTATCCTAAAACTGATCTATCTACTTGTTTTGGATATTTTGAGGTTAAATTTTGTATAGTAGATGAAAGTGTATATTCATTATGATATTCTGAATCTAAAGGAAATACATTATAATCAGCATAAATTAATCTTATAGATACCAAAAAAAACAAAAAAATTATTATCTTATTGTCTAATTTTTTTTGCATTGAGCAATATATTTAATCGTTTGAATTTTTAAGTAGTTTAACTAAATCTTCTAAATGATAAGGTTTAGATATAAAGTCGTATGCCCCTTCTGCTATAATACTTTCAGCTTCAGACTTTTGTACATAACCACTTGCAATAATTACTTTAACATCAGGTTTAAAAGATTTAATTTTTCTAAATAATGTTAATCCATCCATTTTAGGCATCATTCTATCAATAATTGCAAAATTTATACTGTTATTACTTTTTAAAATCTTTAATGCATCAATTCCATTGTCGGCAGGATATACAGTATTCCCTAATTCTTCTAACAAATCCTTGGCGACATCAAGTACTATTTCTTCATCATCAACTAAAAGTATTGATTGAGGCGAACTATAATTAATTTGAGTCGGAGTAATATTTTCTTCATTAATATTATTTATCCATGGTAACAAAATCGTAAATGAAGTACCCTTGTTAATCTCAGAATTTAAATAAATAATACCCTTGTATTCCTTAATAATTGATTTAGTTGTGCTTAATCCTAAACCTGTACCTTTACCCTTTTCTTTTGTAGTAAAGAATGGCTCAAATATACTTTCCTGTATAGATTCCGGTATGCCACTGCCTGTATCTGAAATTTTAATTATATTATACTTTCTCCCTGTTTCTAACTCCTTATTATCTATATAATCAGCATAAAAATCATCCTTGGTTTCAAGATTATCAATAATCAAGCTTTCGACTTTAAGGGTTCCTCCATTAGGCATTGCATCCCGAGCATTAACACATAAATTTAAAAGGCATTGTTGAATTTTAACAGAATCTCCTTCGAAAAATAAAGGTTCTTCAGAAAGATTATGAACAAGTTCTATATTTTTTTCAAAGGTATAGGATATAATTTCAACAACTTCCTTGAGTAATTCATTAATATCAAAGATTTGTTTATCTTGTTCTTCTTTTCTGGAGAAGCCAAGTAATCTTTGAGCTAATTTTGAACCTCTTTCAGCAGAAGTTTTTATTATTTTTGCAAAATTATTAATTGGAGAAGAATCAGATGATTTTAAAATAATCATATCTGCTGCACCAATAACACCCGCAAGAACATTTTTAAAATCATGTGCGATTCCACTTGCTAAAGCTCCTACAGATTCAAGTTTTTGGGTTTGTAATAATTGTTTATTAAGTTCAACTTTTTCTGTTACATTACCGGCTGTTATGAGAATTGAAGGTGTATTTTCCCATATAATCGAAGATAATGAGAATTCAAATGTAACAGGTTGTTGATTAGCATTTGTCAATTCTATTTCAAAGACTTCAATCTTTCCTTCCAGTAAAAACGTAGTTAATTGTGATGCAAAAAAGGACTTGTCTTTTGATGATATTAATTCAGTTATATCTTTATTTAAAAGACTTATAACAGGATATTCAAGATATTGACTAAAGCGTTTATTTGAAAAAGATATCTTTCTGTTATTAAGTATTATCATACCAAGAGCAGATTCATTAATCATTGAAAAATACTTATTTTCAGAATCCCTAAGTCTTTTTAATAAAATTGAATTATCTAAAACAGCAGCAGCTTGAACAGAAAGTAACTCAAGTATTTTTAAATCATCATCTGTAAAATAGTTACTACCTTCCCGAGAAAAAGTAACAACACCTATAAGATTATCATTATTTATAAGTGGGCATGAAATAAGACATTCATTAATAGCAGGAGTGTCTTCAATATTAACAGCTACCGGACTATTAATAGCATCATTAATAATCATCCCTTTTCTAATTTTAGCTACAAGACCGGTTAATCCTTCACCAACCTTAAGTTTAATTGAATTCATTAAGTGAGAAAGATTTTCATTATTAGTATAATAAGGGATTAAATCAGAATTATCAAGTAAAAATAAGGTTCCACTATCGTATTCAATTAGATTTTTTGTTTCCTCTATGATTGTTTTAATTATATGTTTAGGCTCATGAGAAATAGTTATCATTTGAGCAATTTTTGTAAAGATTTGATTTTTATATATTTCTTTTTCTAATCGAATATTACTTTCCTTAATAATAGTGAGGTCATTAAAAAGGATTATTATCTTTTCAAAAACTTCATCTTCTTGTTGGTTTATATCATAACTTATATTTTTTTTATTACAAGGCAATAAGGATACAAACATATGGAATTTGTTATGGTATTTATCTTGTACAATAATTTCGTGGTTTTCAATATCACTTAAAAACTCATTTGTAATAACAATATCTTGAGTTAACATTTTAATATTATTGTCAATTACTTCTTCTTGAGTGTATTTCAAGTATGAAAGTAAATTTGGGCTTATTGCTTCTATTGTCCCGTTTGTATCAGCTAAAAGAGACATAGAAACATTTTCATTCTCAACTATATTTTGTAAAAAACATTTTTCTTTATTTTTGATTTGATTTAATTCTATTTTATTTACTTTAAATCGTTGTAATAATCGAATCCATAAAAATAATATTATTAAAATAGATATCGATATTGAATGCCAAACCACTCTCCAAGATTTATATTTTGAATATAAATCAGAATGTTCAGCAGTAAATATAATATACCAAAACTTATTGTCACTTAATCTTATTTTTTTTACACTGGTTATGTACAATTTGTTATCAACTATAAAATCAAAAGAAAAAAATGTTAAAGGTGTATCAAGATTAGAATATATCTCAGTTTCATAGTTGTTTGGAGACAAGGGATTTTTTAAATTTTGAGTAGCATAAAAGGTTGATTTATCAGGAGTAAGTATCAATATTTCATATAAATTATTCATTTTTTTATTAAAAAAAGCATTTACGTCTTCTATCTTGAAAATACCTCGATTATACATACTAATAAAAAATTCTATCATATCAAGAGAATAATAGATTTCTGCTTGAGATTTATTTAGATAAAGCTGTTTTTGACTTTCAATCAATCTTTCAGAAGTAATAATTAATATAACAAGTGCAATAAAAAAGATGATCGTTAAAGTAAGATTTTTTTTCATAATTGCTTATTTTAATATTGCAAGATAAAGTTTCATACTGCTTGATCCTGTCTGTAATTGATTAACATTAAATTCATAACGATTTTTAAAATGAGATACAACCATAGGTTCTGAGGTGTTTAATTTTTTATTTTCAGATAAGTTTATTAAAGAATTAAAATAATTATCAAACCATCCTTCGGGATTACCGGTAATTTTTGAAAAAGAAGGAGATAAATAAATAACTTTATTTTTCAGATTAGTAATAAAGAAAAATCCCTTTATATCTTCTAATATAAATTTATGATAAATCTCGTATCTTCTTATGTTAGTAATATTTAAAAAAATCAATATCAAATAATCTTGATTTTTATATTCTACTTTTTTAATTAAAACATAATACCATTTATTAAGAGAAGGCTCAAATAATTCAAAAGAACCGTTTAGCACATTGTTTTTATTTGACCACATTGTCTCAATCTCAAAGTTTTTAACTGTTTTAATAAATTCATGACCGATAATATCTGATTTATTTTGTTTAATATAATTTATAAAAGCTTCATTGACTTCATAGATATTTTCGTGAATATCTAAAATTACAATTGGATTTTGTTGTTGATTTACAATTTCAGATTTTAAATTAGCTAAGTCTAATTCATCTTGATTAAAACTGTTTAAACTGGATATATCTGTAATAGCTCCATAATATCCGATAATATTATCATTAACATCCTTTATTAGACTTCCGGTTAATAAGCATTCTTTTTTAAAACCTTTTTTAGTAATTAGATTTACGCTATAAGTGGTCTGAGGTTTATAATTTCTAAATTTGGTTTCGTTTTCATAATTATCTAAAGAATTTTTATCATAAAGTAAATCAATAAACTTTTTGCCAATAATTTCTGATTCATCTTCATAATCTAATATTTTAGCAAATCTATTATTACAAAAATATATAAAGCCTTCTTCATCCTCCATAATAAGGCCTTCTCCTGTTAAGCTGATTAAATAATGAAAACGCTCTGAAATTTGCAAATATTTATTTTCTAATTCTCTTTTTTGAGCCGACAAATAGGTTATATTTTTTTCTAATTTATCAAAAGGCTTAAAATATTTCAATTTATATGGATTTACAGTATTTTTAATCAATACATCTTTCTCAATGAAATTACATATATTCTTTATATATCGAGAATACACTAATTGGATAATTTTTACTGAAATCATAAAGGTTAATAATAAAATTACTCCAAAATAAAAAGTTGTTTTAAATGGTAAACTTTTTTCATACAAATAATCATTATTGAAAATATAGACAATGCTTTGTTTATGTTCAAAATATGAATTAAACAAAGGACAAATAACCAAACTAAATTTAGACCCGTTGTTTTGTATATGTTTAATAGTTATTTCATTTAATTGTAGGTTTTGCTCAATTTTTTCTTGAATCAAATCTATAGAGACTGAAGAAAAATTATTGTCTCTGTTTAAATCTTGGTCATAAATTATATTGTTATTAACAGACAATATCATTAAGCCTGTTAAATGTAATTCATATAACGACTTATCTTCAGAAATCATATACTCTAAATGTTTAAAATTTAACTTATCTATATTTATTTCTCTACCACTACCTTTAAAAAAGGTTAATAATAATAAGTTATTTTTTTCGTAAGCAAAGTTTTTAATAAATACTTCCCAATATTTTATATTAGATTTTTGAAAAGAATCATAGATAAACATTGAGCAGAATAAAACAAGGAATAAAAAACATACTATTAATATGAACACAATTCTATTTGGTTTTAAAATCATTATTTCACCAAAAACTCAGAAAACAAAAAATTTTTACTTTTAGTATTTTTAATAAATTTCTTATTCAAAGCAATAAGATCAATTGGTTGATAAAATGGTAATACATAAATATTATCATAGACAATTTTACACATTTCTTCAAAACATTTTTCATTGCGTGAGTCTAATTCATATAAATTTAATGATTCTAAATAAAGTTCATTAAGCTTTGGGATGTAATAATTCATTCTATTTTGAGGTCCTTTTTCTTCATCTTTGAGGTAAAAAAGACTTCTTACGCTACCGGTTATAGCATCTGAACTAGTTGTATATCCTGTTAAAAAAGCAGAAGCAGGATTTGTTTCAAGAGATTTATAAAATTCTTCAGAATGAAAATAATCTACTTCAACCTTGATATTAATATTTGCTAATGATTGTTTAATAAACTCTGCAAGTTCAGTATCTCCACTATATTTATTTTTAATAGCTCTAAGTCTTAAAGTAAAGCCATTCTCAAAGCCGGCTTCATTCATTAATGTTTTTGCTAAGTCAAGACTATATTTATAAAATGGTAACGTTACTTGATAACCTTTTGCATAACTAATAAAAGGTAAAGACAACTGAATAGCTTTAGAATTTAATTCTTTTTCAATAAAGGCTTTAGTGTTAATTGAATGTACTATAGCTTGTCGAACCCTTTTATCTGATAGTGGATTTATAATCTGAGACTTATCATTAAAACTAATCTCAGGAGAAATTTGATTATTAACATCAAGCATCATATACATAACTACACTACTAAGTTTTTCAATAATGTTTATTTCTTTGTTATTTACTGATTCCAAGTAATTTGTAATAGGGATATTAAACATAAAATCGATTTTATTATTTTTAAGCATTTCATATTGTTTAACTAATGATGGTTGATTATAAATTTCAACAATATCCGGGCTTTTTTTATTTTTTTTATAATTAGGATGATATTTATTTTTTTTTAAAATAATTTTATTTTCATCTTCATGAAAAAGATAATATTCACCTGTTCCAAGCGGATTTTTAGCTAAATACTTGTCATCAAACTGATTAATAATGTCGGCACAATACATAGGAGCATTATTAAATAGGGACACAATATAAATACATTTTGGGTGATAAATATTTAGTAAAAAATCATTTACGATATTTATAGAATCAATTTTAGCAAAATTCTTAATAAATGAACCGGGATGAGTAAGTGCTCTTTCAAGCGAGGCTTTAGCATCAATAGCTGTAAATTGTTTACCATTACTGAATCTTATATCTTCTCGAAGCTTCAATATAAATAAAGAATCTGTCGGATTATACCAATATTCAGCAAGAGAAGGCTCAAACCTATTTGCTTCAAACGTAACAAGCTGATTGAAAATATTATCATTAACAATATTTGTAAAATACTCGGAACGTATTAACTTATCATAAGTTTCAGGCATACTTGTAAAAGCAAGCCTAAATACAGTTTCTTTGTTGCTACAACCTGTTAATCCCAACAATAGCACACAAAGAAAAAAAAGATAATATTTAATTTTTATCATAGTTAATTACTTCAAATAAGCAAAATTAGATGTGAAGTAAGTTTTTTTGATTAGTTGAAGGCTTTTAAACAAATTCACTTCACATCCATTAATTTAATTATAACTTATACATTAATAATGCTAAATCAATTACTCTATTTGAATATCCCCATTCATTATCATACCAACTCTGAATCTTAATAAAATTGTCTTTAACCATAGTTAAACTTGAATCAAAAACTGAAGATGCTTTGTTGCCAACAATATCTATTGATACTAAGGGTTCATCTGTATATTCTAAATAAGGATTAAGGTATGTTTCGGCTGCTTTTTTTAATGCACTGTTAACTTCTTCTTTATTGGCAGGTCTTTCAACTTCTACAGTTAAATCAACCAATGACCCGTCAGGAGTAGGAACCCTTACAGCCATCCCATCTAATTTTCCATTTAATTCGGGAATAACTAAACCAATAGCCTTAGCTGCTCCTGTCGATGTAGGTATCATACTTAATCCTGCAGCCCTGGCTCTTCTAAGATCTTTATGCGGTAAATCTAAAATGTTTTGGTCATTAGTATAAGCGTGAATTGTTGTCATAAAACCTTTTATGATTTTAAAATTGTCATTGATTACTTTTGCAACGGGAGCAAGGCAATTAGTAGTACACGAAGCATTAGAAACTATAATATCTTCTTTTTTTAGACTTTCGTGATTTACTCCCATTACTATTGTTGCATCTACTTTATCTTTTGCGGGAGCTGAAATGATTACTTTTTTTGCTCCTGCTTGAATATGCTTCATTGCACCTTCCCTAGTTGTAAAAATGCCAGTTGATTCAACAACAATATCAACATTATGTTCTGACCATGGTAACTTAGCAGGATCTTTTTCTGAATATATCCTTATCTCTTTATTTTCAACTATTAATGAAGTATCATTATATTTAACGTCATAATTAAACTTTTTATGAACTGAATCATACTTTAGCAAATGAGCTAAAGTTTTTGAATCTGTAAGGTCATTAATTGCAACTATTTCAATATCTTTTGCTTGATATGCTGCTCTAAATACAAGCCTACCAATTCTTCCAAAACCATTTATTGCTAATTTTAACATCAAAGTCTCCTTTTTTTATCCTAAAATTGATTTCTGATTACTTTTTACCATTTCAATCATTTCCTCTACAGATGCCATAATAGCATCTTCAGCTTTTATCATCCATTTACGTGGGTCGAAACGACTTTTATCCGGAATATAATCATCTAATTTTATATTTTGAGGGCACACAATAGAATCTTTTTCTTTTTCCCAAAATGCTTGTACTGCAGCAGCTGCATCCATCTGATATTGAGTATCTTTATTAATTTTTACAACACCATTTTTTACTGCTTCACGTTGTTGTTCTAACGTTAAACCTGAAGCTCCATGTAATACTAGTCCTCTTTCAACGTTATTTTTTATGAGAAGATCATCAATTTCTTTAATCAAATCAAATCTTAAAACGAGATTTTTACCTTTACTAACACCATGATTGGTTCCTACAGATGCAGCAAATAAATCTACGTTAGTTTTTTTAACAAATTCTAAGGCTTCTTCAGGGTGAGTATATAATTCTGTTTCAGATACAATTTCGTCTTCAGAGCCTTTAATATGACCGATTTCTCCTTCAACTAAAACTCCATATTTATGAGCTAAATCGACTACTTCTTTGGTAATCCTTATATTATCTTCAAGATTTTCTTTACTTGCATCAATCATTACACTACTAACAAGGTCTTTTTCGATACAAAACTTAATAAAATCAAAATAATTAGGTGTTGCATGGTCAATATGTAACCCCACTCCTGAATGTTTAGTCATTTTAGCTATATTTTTTACCATTGCAGAAATAATCTCAGCCCCGGCAAACATATCTTTTGACTCACCTGCAGCGTATTTACATGCACCGGAACTCATTTGAATAAGCCCATCAGATTTTTGATGTTCATAACCCCAAACTAATGGCCTGATAATGAAATCAAACACTACATTAGAAGCAATAATTCCATATCTTTCCTTTTTAGCTTTTGTAAACACTTCTTTTAATTTTTCTCCAGAGTAAAACATATTTACCTCCTTGATAAACTTATATTTTTTAATTGATGAAATAATACAAAGCTGTCTAAAATTTGTCAACAAAAATTTAATCTTTTTTAGATTTTGTTTATTTAAAATTGTTAATTTATAAACAGTCTTGCTTATAACCTTAACAAAGATTCTTTTTACCTATAAGTATAAAATTTAAATTCTGATTGGTTTGATAGTCCCTTGATTAAGTTTTAAGGCAGCCTTTCCTCTTATCATCATAATAATACCGAGTTCTTTGTGACATTTTGGACAAATTGGTTTAGAATAAGTTTCCATACCTTTAATTCCCACAAAATCATCTTCCAATTTATCAATAAAGCATTTGATAATTTTCCCTTTTCCTGCTTTAAAATAACGAAAAAGCTGATATCCGCACTTACATTCTATACTTACTATTTTTCCAATTTTCATTAAAAACAAAATAGATAATAAAAGTATTTATGTCAAATGCTTTCTGATTTTTATTGACAAATTTTATCCGATTAAATAATATATACTTTATGAAAGTAATAATAGTTTTTAAATCGGTTCATTACACAATAAAAGCAGATAATCTTCTGAGAGAAAAAGGGTTAAAATATCAAATAATAACAACCCCAAGAGAGATTAGTACTGATTGCGGTATGTCAATAGAGACAGATTTAACTAGTTTTAAAGATATAGAGTTGGTTTTATTACAAAACCAATTTGAATATCAATCTTTTAAAGGTGATTAATATGTTTGATTTAATGACAACAGTTGAATATGGTGGTTGT
This sequence comes from Candidatus Cloacimonadota bacterium, assembly GCA_023230175.1. Taxonomy (GTDB): domain Bacteria; phylum Cloacimonadota; class Cloacimonadia; order Cloacimonadales; family WRIO01; genus JALNXV01. Next base: position 5,214 of record JALNXV010000039.1, on the reverse strand, counting down.
TCTGCTAAATTATCTCCGGCTCAATTAGATGAGGTTTTAAAATCTTTACAAATTCCAAAACATAAAAATTTAATTATAGGTTCTGACACACATGATGATGCAGCAGTATATAAAATAAATGAAGAACAAGCAATCATTTTCACTACTGATTTCTTCCCTCCGGTCTGTTCAGATCCTTATGATTTTGGACAAATAGCTGCTTGTAATGCTTTAAGTGATGTTTATGCTATGGGAGGTGAAGCCTTAATGGCTTTAAATTTAATTATGTTTCCTTCGACAAAGATACCTATAGAAGTGTTAAAACAAATCTTATCAGGTGGACAAGATAAAGTTTTAGAGGCAGGAGCAATAACGGTTGGAGGGCATACAATTGATGATTTTCCTCCAAAATATGGTTTAGCTGTAGTAGGTATGATTCATCCTAAACAGATTGTAAGTAATGCAGGGGCTAAGCCGGGAGATATGTTAATATTAACAAAGCCTATTGGAACCGGAGTCATCTTGGCTGGGAAAAGATTAAATATGGTATCTGTTGAAGCTTATAATAATACAATCTATAATATGAAATTGCTTAATAAAAATGCCTCCATTTTAATGAGAAAATATGAAGTAAAATGTGCTACTGATATTACAGGCTTTGGTTTGTTGGGCCATGCAGTTAAACTTGCAAGAGAAAGTAATGTCTGTATTAATATAGATAGTGAAAAAGTTCCTTTTTTAAACGAAGCAATAAGATTATCAGAACTAGGTTGCTTACCCGGTGCTGCATTCAGAAATCAAAAATATGTCGAATCTTATCCTGCAAATTTTTCTTGTAAATCTTATGAAAAAAAAATGTTATTATTTGATGCTCAGACTTCCGGAGGCTTATTGATATGTATTAATAAGGGAAACGTAGATAATTTTGTAAAAGAATTAAAGGCAAGTAATTATCCTGAGGTTTCTATCATTGGAGAAGTTACTAATAAAAACAAAAACATATTAAATATTTTTTAAAAGGAAAAAATATGGATAATATCTTAAAAATTGAAGGACTAACAAAAGAATATGAAAATGTCGTTGCTCTGAATAATATTTATTTAGAAATGCAAAAAGGGACAATCTTCGGGCTTCTCGGTCCAAACGGAGCAGGGAAAACCAGTTTAATTAGAATTTTAACCGGGATTACTTTGCCGGATAAAGGAAAATTTACCCTTGAATATACAGAAAATAAAGATTTTGATTCATTATCTAGAATGATAGGATATTTACCGGAAGAAAGAGGACTTTATCCTGATATGAAAGTATATGAACAATTAGATTTTATTGGGCAAATTAAAGGATTAAATAAAACTGAAATTAAAGAAAAATTAAATTATTGGGGCGACAAAATGGGAGTGTCTCAATGGTTTAAAAAGAAAGCTCAAGAACTTTCTAAAGGTATGCAACAAATGGTACAATTTGTCGCAACAGTATTCTATGACCCAAGCTTAATTATTCTTGATGAACCTTTTACCGGGCTTGATCCTATCAATACAAACAAAATAAAAAAAGAAATTATTGAACTAAAAAACCAAGGTAAAACAATTATTTTTTCAACTCATCGAATGGAACAAGTTGAAGAAATTTGTGTTGATATTGCTTTAATAAATAAAGGCAATATCGTTCTTAAGGGTAATCTTGAGGAAATAAAAAACAGTTTTAAGAAAAGTATTTTTAAAGTTGTTTATGAGGGTACTTTATCAGAAAATAAAGATTATGAATTTGATATTATTGATACGAATGACTCATACTTGATTATCAAGGATAAAGATATTGCTAATACTTCTCCAAATTCTTTACTAAAAAAAATTATGCAATATGTTGACATACATTCTTTTGTAGAAATACTACCAACCTTAAATGAGATATTTATTGAACAAGTAGAAAAAATTAGCGAAGACTTAAAAGGAGGTAATAATGAATAAGATTTTAGCTGTATTTAAAAGAGAATATTTCACGCGTGTAAAAAAGAAATCATTTATAATTATTACAATTCTAATACCTCTTATGATTCTTTTACTAATGACATTGCCGGTTTTAATGACTTTATTTAAAAGTGGCACAACCAATATAGCTATTTTAGATAATAGCGGTTTATTTACTGAAAGTATTGAAGGAAGCAGAAGTATTCCTATAAAATTTGTACAGGGTAATATAGAGCAATGGAAAGATAAATTTAGTAAAGATTTTGATGCTTTGTTACATATACCTAACATTGATTTGCAATATCCGGGTGGTATTAAATTATATACAGAGAAACAAATAGGTCTATCTCAAATAACTTTTTTTGAAAAGCAAATTGAACAAAAAATTGAAAGACTTCGCTATGAAAAAGAAGGAATAGATAAAGATTTAGTAGAAAAACTAAAGGCAAGTATAAATATTGAATCAATAGTAATTTCAGGAGATCAAGAAAAAACAAGCAATACAGTTATATCTTTGATTTTAGGTCAAATTATGGCATTTTTCCAATACTTTATGATATTCTTCTATGGTTCTATGATAATGAAAGGTGTAATGGATGAAAAGAAAAGTAGAATTGTAGAAATCCTTGTCTCTTCAGTCAGACCTTTTCAGTTAATGATGGGTAAAATCGTAGGAATTGCAGCAGTTGCTTTAACCCAATTGGCTATTTGGGCTGTATTAATAACTTTAATTTTTGTGTTTTTTTCTGTTTCAGTAATGCCGTACTTGACATCAACTCAAGCAACAGCAGAAATGCCTGCTGAAATGCAATCAAATTTAACATATCAAATAGTAGATTTTATAAATAATCCGGGGGCTTTAAATATTCCATTGATAATTTTTACCTTTAGTTTTTATTTTATCTTTGGATATTTGTTTTATTCTACTTTATTCGCTGCTGTCGGATCAGTTTCTGATGATGAATCACAAGCACAATCATTCACATTACCTATTTCAATACCAATAATTTTATCTTTAATGATAATGTTTAATGTAGCTGATCAACCCCACAGTCCTCTTGCTTTTTGGGCTTCAATCATTCCATTTTCATCACCTATAGTGATGCTTGCAAGAATTCCATATAATATACCAATTTGGCAATTATTTTTGTCAATAGCTTTATTAATATTCAGCTTCTTTATAAGCACTTGGGTCTCTGGAAAGATATATAGAAGTGGTATTTTACTGTATGGCAAAAAACTTACTTGGAAAGATTTAGGGAAAATGGTTAAAGCCAAATAATCTTAAATAATAAAAATAAAACCGAACATTTGTTCGGTTTTTTTATTATATTAATCTTCAATAATCAATGGTAGATAAACTATAAATTCTGACCCTTGTCCTTCTACCGAATTAACTTCTATATTACCTTGATGTAAATCAATCAATCGTTTAACAATAAACAAACCCAAGCCGGTTGATTCTTCTCCTTGAGTTCCTTTTCTACCATAACTTGTGTGTTTGTCAAAAATATATGGTATATGCTCATTAGGTATTCCAATACCGGAATCAATAATCCGAATTTCAGCCCAAGCTTTATTTTGTAAGAATGTTTTTGTGATATTAATAGAAATACTTCCTTTAGGATTAGTAAATTTTAGTGCATTCATAAACAGGTTGTCAATAATCCTATGAAAGGAATCTATTTGAATCATACAAATTAACGGAGTATTAGAAAAATTAAATATTACCTCAATATCTTTCTTGTTTGCAAGAAGCATTAGATTTTCTTTTATATGTTGTAAATCAAGATTAATATCATATTTTTCTAAATCAAGAATGTAATCATCAGTTTCAATCCTATTTAAAAGTAATATGTCTTTTACGAGCGTAACTGATTTATCACAAATATTAGAAATTAGCCCAACATATTTATTTTCTTTAAAGCATTGGTCTTTTATTGATGCTATTTCTAAAATGGAACTAATAGATCCAATATAATTTTTTAAATCATGAGATATCATCCCTAAGATATTGTCTTTTGATTTTGATAAACTTATTAATTCATTTTTTTGATTTTCAATTACTTTTTGATAACTCACTAATTCGATATTTCTCAATCGAGAAATTTCTAATTCTTTTTTATTATGTTCATAATCAAATTTAGCATTCATTAAAGTGGCTTGTTTAGCAATTTCTTCATTAAAGAGTTCGTCATTTAACGATAAAAGTCTTTCCATAAACCGGAAAGCAGTAGATATGTCGCCAAGTTTTTTGTTATAATTTATGTAACTCTTATAGAAATTACTTAAGGTACGTTTATTTTCAATATTTTTATTATTAAGAAAGTAGGTATAATATTCTTTGGCTTGTTTAAAGTCATTCATTATTGTATAAATATCAGCAAGAGATAGCAAAACAGATTCTTTATAGTGAAGCAAGTTGAATTGTTCACTAATTTTAAGTGATTCTTTATATATTGTTAAAGCTTTATCATAATCCTGTTTGATAACATAAACCTTCCCGATATAGTTTATTGAGTGCACGTAATAATGATATTGATTAAGGTTTTTAAAAAGATCTCTTGCTTTTTTAAAATATCCCAGAGCCAAAGCATAATCATTTTCAGATAAGTATAAATTGCCAATATTAAAATGTAAATTAGCATAATTTGATGCTTCTTTAGTTATTTTCAAGCTTTTTTTATAATATTCTAATGCTCTGTCATTTTGGTTTAATTCTGAATAACAATTAGCAATATTGTTATAAAGTCGAGGAATGTATTGATTGATTTTTGTGTTTTCAGAAAGCTTTACTCCTTTAAAATAATATGATAATCCCTCAATACGATCATATAAATGATAAGCGACATTACCAAGATTTATATAAGATCTAATTTTAAGATGTGGTAATTGTAGCTCATCAGCTATTTTATCAGCTTTTTCAAAATATTCTCTTGCTATTACATAATGACCTTGAACGTGTTGACTTATACCTATTGAAGTATTGAGTTCAAACATTAATGCTTTATTTTGTATATCTTCAGCAAATTTTAATCCTTCAAGCCCAATATTTAATGCTTCTTCATATAAACTGTTTTTCCAATAGTAATTACATAAATCTTTTGCCCTTTCAGCTTTTTCATACTGGGATTCGGAGTGTAAATATTTCAGTTTTAAATCTTTTAATTCTGTATCTATCATACATCCTCCGATATTACTTTTTTTTATTATAAGTCAACAAATATAAAAGTCAAGTTTTTTTTATAAAAAAAAGCACGAACTTTTA